>CAYSBB010000021.1:0-15238 GCA_964429205.1 uncultured Erysipelothrix sp. | reverse complement strand
GATTCTTAGGATTTGGTGCTTCAGTAAGCGTTGAAGCATTTACTCCAAAAGATGTTGAAGATTTCGTCGATGCATATCTCAGCAAATTCTTTGATGCACTGGATATGGCAGTCGAAAAAGAAATTAAACTCACAAAAAATAATTTAAATATTAATTTAAATGCCCCAAATAACGGTATTCTTATTGGGAAAAACGGACAATCACTTCAAGGGTTAAACACATTAATCAGACAAGTGGTCAATTCCACATTCAAACGTCGCTTTTATGTATTTGTAGATATCAACAACTATAAAGAAGAGCGTTACCAAAGATTACGCGCACTCGCAAGAAGTGTGGGTAAAAAAGTACGTCGTTCAAAAATTGATGCTTCACTGGACCCCATGCCCAATGATGAAAGACGCATCATTCACCAAGAACTCACCAACATGCCAAAAGTTCGCACAAAGAGTGAAGATTCAGGTAGAAAACGACACTTAAAAATTATTTATGATGAAAATAAAGAATAAGGGCAACCTTATTCTTTTTAAAACTAAAAAGGTGATAAAATGAAAGTAGTAATTGGTCTTGGAAACCCAGGAAAACAATATGAAAAAACACGCCACAACGTTGGATTTTTAATTCTTGATGAAGTAGCCAAAAGACTCAATATTCAAGTCAACACAAGAAAATTCAAAGCTTTAATTGGCGAAGGGTTTGTGAATATGGAAAAAGTTATTTTCGTCAAACCACAAACATACATGAATTTATCAGGTGAAGCAGTTTTAGAGATCTTAAACTACTACAACCTGGATGAAAGTGATCTCTTTGTGATTACTGATGATTTAGATTTAGAACTGGGCAAATTACGCCTGCGTGATAAAGGCTCATCTGGCGGTCAAAAAGGCGTTCAAAATATCATTGATCGACTTGGTACACAAAACTTTTTACGCCTCAAAGTTGGTATCGGAAACAACAAAATGATTGAAACCAAAGACTACGTCTTAGGAAAACTCGATAAAGACACACCGGTTCAAAAGGCAGCAGATTGTGTTGTCGATTATCTAGAAGGTATGCCCCTTTTAGATTTAATGAATCGCTATAATTAAGATATGGAATTTTTAAAACATTATTTATCCACACATCAAGAAGTCAAATACTTTCTTGATCATACAAAACAAGCGGCACACTTAAGTGATGTCCAAGAAAGCTTGTTGATATACGGTGCACACCTTCAACAAAATGCACCGCTTTTTGTCGTGAAGGAAAATGATGTTCAACTCGAAAATATAAAAAGTTTACTCTTAAGCTTAGATGAAACTCTAAAAATTGTAACACTGTCTCATGAAGAGTCACTGCGTATTGAAGCCATTGCCAGCTCCAATCATCTCAAATACCACCGTATAGCCACGCTTTACGATGTTATTTTAGAAGATTATGACATTTGTCTTGTAAGCGCCATGTCTACTTTAAGAAAAATCAGTCATAAAGAAACACTACAAGATAAAATACTCAATTTAAAAGTCGGCATGGAAATTGAACCAGGTACTTTAGTCCAAACTTTAGAAAGTATGGGCTACAGACGTGTTAAATATGTTGAAAGACCCTTCACCTATGCCCTAAGAGGTGGAATTTGTGATGTTTATTCCATACAAGAAGAAAATCCATTAAGGATTGAATTCTTTGATGTGGAAATAGAAAGTCTTCGAAGCTTTGATATTGACTCACAACGCTCCATTGAAGAAAAAAATGAAGCAACCCTTATTTTTGCAAGTGATGTCCTTTTAACAGATGAAGATTTAAAAGACATTGACACAAACATTCAAAAAGATCTCAAAGGAAAATCAGATGAACTTCAAGCAGAAGTCTATCTCAACTTAGAACTTCTAAAAAATATGCAATATGAAGATGATATGTACCCTTATCTTGCGTACTGGGATGATTACAGTACGATCTTAGATTATATCGACAAGGCAAAAGTCTTCCTTTTTCCCATTGATGCACTAGAGCATACCATCAAAGTTTCCTTAGAAGACATGAGTGAATTTATTCATGAACGCTTTGAAAGTGATTTACTTTTACCCAGCACAAATTTATATGAAAACCCAGAAAAACTCTTATCTTTAGATGCTTATAAAAGTGTAAAGTTTCAATCTGAACAAGGGCTCATCTTACCGTGGCATGAATCAAACATTGTAGCGAATGAACTCACAGATACCTTAAAAATTATTGAAAATGAAGCAAAAAGAAGTCGCGTTATTCTATGTCTTGATGAAAAAGCTTTAGAAGAAACGATCAAGCATTTGGTAAAAGAAAACATTGTTTACGAAAGATTTAGTGGTCAAACTGAAAACGGGCTTTATATCCATTTACAAGCTTTAGAAACAGGTATCATCTTAGATGATCTCAATACCACCCTATACTCAGAAAAAGAACTCTTTAAATACAAACGAAAAACATACCGTTATGATGAGAAGTTCTTCCAATCAGAAAGTCTACACAGACTCAACGAACTGGATACTTTCGACTATGTGGTTCACAGACAATACGGGATTGGTAAATACATGGGTATTTCTACCAAAGAAATTGATGGCATTCATAAAGACTTCATGCGCATTCAATACCATGGTGGTGATGAACTTTTTGTGCCATTGGAACAGTTTAACTTGGTAAGAAAATATATCTCATCAGATGCACTTGCCATAAGACTCAGTAAACTTGGCACAAATACTTGGCGAAAAAATCAAGAACGTATTAAAGAAAATATTGATGATGTGGCAGAGAAACTACTTCAAATATATACGGATCGTTCTAAATCAAGTGGATACAGTTTTAGTAAAGACACCAAATACCAAATTGAATTTGAAAATGATTTTGAATATGAACTGACCCCTGATCAAAAAATAGCGATTAATGAAATCAAAGAAGACATGGAATCAGAAAAACCCATGGATCGCCTTCTTTGTGGGGATGTTGGCTTTGGGAAAACTGAAGTCGCCATCAGAGCGGCATTTAAAGCCGTTGTAGACGAGAAACAGGTCATCTTCCTATGTCCAACTACCATTCTAAGTAATCAACACGCAGAAACCTTTAAGAAGCGTTTTGAAAACTATCCCGTAACCGTAGCAGTATTAAACAGATTTGTCTCTCCCACCAAACAAAAAGCCATCCTCAAGAAATTTAAAGAAGGCCATATTGATATTCTCATTGGAACACACCGTGTGTTATCAAGTGATGTCAAACCCCATGATTTGGGATTACTTATCATTGATGAGGAACAACGATTTGGGGTACAACATAAAGAAAAGATTAAAGAATATAAAGTCAATGTGGATGTCCTCTCACTCAGTGCGACCCCAATTCCAAGAACCTTACAAATGTCTTTAATTGGGATTCGTTCATTGTCACAACTCAACACACCCCCATCAAATCGTTTACCAGTAATGACTTATGTGATTGAGAAAAATGAAAAAACCATCTATGATGTCATTCAAAAAGAACTCTCAAGAGATGGCCAAGTCTTCTATCTTTATAACAATGTACAACAGCTTTATACCGTCGCAACACAAATTCAAATGAACATCCCTGATGCAAAAGTAGGTGTTGCCCATGGTCAAATGGATAAAGATGAAATTGAAGATGTGATGATTCGTTTTATTAATAAAGAAATTAATGTGCTGGTCACCACAACCATCATCGAAACAGGGATTGATATTCCCAATGCGAATACAATTTTGGTCGATAATGCACATCGTTTTGGTTTATCACAGCTTTATCAAATTAAAGGACGCGTTGGAAGAAGTGATCGCTTAGCGTACGCTTACTTTATCGTGCCTCAAAAACAAAACCTGACAGAAGTCGCCACGAAAAGACTTCAAGCCATCAAAGAATTCACAAGCCTTGGCAGTGGTTATAAAATTGCGATGCGTGATTTAACGATTCGTGGTGCAGGGGAACTTTTAGGTGGCAATCAATCAGGATTCATTGATTCTATTGGGATTGAATTATATGTAGAGTTACTCAAAGAAACCATTGAAATAAAACAAGGTAAAAAACCAAAAGAAACAAAAAGTCCCCTCAACTTACCCATTGAAGGGTATTTACCAGAGAAATTTACCACGGATGATCAAGAAAAATTAGATTTATATCAAGCGATTGATAAGATTGATTCGATTAAAGATTTAAGAATTATGCTTACATCACTGAAAGATCGATACGGTAAACTCCCCCATGCGGTTGAGATGTTGATGGAGAAAAAACGTCTTGAAATTTTCTTAGAAGATCCCCGTATTGACACATTTAAAGAAAAACGCAATGAAGTAGAACTGAAATTTACACAAGCGTATTCAGATCATATGGATGGTACACAGCTTTTTGAAATTGTCAGTGAAAGATCTTTTGATATTAAGATCAAATACCTCAACAAACAAATATCACTGGATATCCCCATTCATGATTTTTGGTTTGAGGATGTGCTTTATATTTTAGAAAATGTAAAACAAAAGGAAGGTAATTTATGAGAGTCGATAAATATTTAAAAGTTTCAAAAGTCATTAAAAGACGTCAAGTAGCGAAAATGTTGGCGGATGATGATCGTATTTTAATTAATGATGTCATTGCCAAACCATCCAGTGATGTCCAAATTGGTGATGAAGTTGAAATTCGTTTTGAACACAGACACATTCGTATCCTCATTACCTATATGAGTGAAAAAATGCATAAAGATGCGCCGAAATACTTCGAATTAATCTTCGACAAACACATTCCAAAACAAGACTAAAATGAAAGCTTTGTGTGAAAACTTGCAAAGTTTTTGAGATTTAGTACAATATTCATGACTCAATTTATCATGAAACAAAAATAAAGGAGTATGATTATGTCTTCTAGAAGAAGAAAATTCACGCTAAAAAAAGGTTTAATCAACATTGTCGCCCTATTCTTTGTGGTCGCATCTGTGTTACTTTTAAACGAAGCCGTGAAAGAAATGATGAAATCTTCACAAACTAAAAAGGACCTTGTCTTAATTGAACAAGAAATCAAGGAACTTGAAAAAGACAATGAAGATTTAGAAGGATTGAAAGCAAAGCTCTCTGATTCCAATTATGTGCAAAACTATGCACGTGGAAAACATTTAATGTCCAAATCTGAAGAGCAAGTCTTTATTTTGCCAAAACCTAAAGAATAAGTGTTGAAGGATGACGAAAGTCGTCCTTTTTTAAAACCCTAAAATAGTCTATAATATGAATAAGCCTATGAAAACAAAAAACAGTAAAAAAATTATAAATATCATCCTGGGTTCTTTCCTTTTAGGACTGGGTGTCGTGTTCGCAAACATGTCTCTATATGGAGCAGATCCGCTCTCATATTTTTGGTATGGCGTTGCCTTAAGATTTAATACCACCATTGGGATTGCGAATATCTTTGTGTCTTTGGTGTTACTGATTGGACCTTTAATCTTTGATCGATCACAGATTCACATCGGGACCATCCTTTCACCGCTGATGATCAGCCTGACCATTGATACCCTACTTCCAAACGCACCCGTGATCACAAATCCAATTGTAAGAGTACTGTTACTGCTTTTGGCGGTGTATACTTACGCTTGGGGCGTCAGCATCTCTGTGTATCAAAACTTAGGACGCTCTACTTATGATGGCATTATTGAAATACTTTGTATAAAAACAAATATATCCCGTGCACGCGCAAAAACAATTGTAGATGCTTTGATGTTTATTGGGGCCATCTTAATGGGTGCACCCTTTCGCATTGGACCTTTTGTGTTCGTGTTACTCGCAGGGTTTTTAATTGGAAAAAATATTAAATTTTTAGATAGATAGAAGGAGACACTATGAGGGGATTATTTATCAGCTTCGAAGGGATTGATGGCAGTGGAAAAAGCACCATCATCCAAGAAGTATACAAGCACTTTAATCAAACAAATGTACCCACCATTCTCACAAGAGAGCCAGGTGGCAATAAAATTGCAGAGAAAATAAGAGACATTATTTTAGATACAGATCATGGGGCGATGGATGATCGAACAGAAGCATTACTATATGCAGCAAGTCGTCGCCAACATTTAATTGAAAAAATCCTGCCAGCCCTTGAACAAGGTGAAATGGTTTTATGTGATCGTTTTGTGGATAGTTCCATTGCATACCAAGGGTATGGCCGCGGGATTGGCGCAAAGGAAGTCTTAGATCTTAATTTATTTGCGATTGAAGATCATATGCCGGATATGACCTTCTTTTTAGATGTGGATGTCAAAACAGGCCAAAGTCGCATGAAACATAGAGAACTCGACCGTCTTGAAGAAGCAGGATTGTCATTTTTTGAACGCGTGTATGATGGTTACCAACAGTTTATTCATGACAACCCACGCATCATGATCATTGATGGCACAAAGTCTATTACAGATATTTCCCAGGAAATCATTGCACACATTGAAAAGAGACTCAACCATGCTGGTTAAAGAAGCACAACCTCGCATCACAACACTATTCAACCGACAAATCAAGGATAAGAAAGTCAGTCATGCTTATCTTTTGGTGGGTGATAGTGATACAAAAAATATGGCAGAATACATGTCCCAAAGTTTATTTTGTCAAAGCTATGACAATGGCCCCTGTGGTGTGTGTGATGCATGTCTTAAAGTAAAAGATCACAATCACGCAGACTATGTCTTTCTAAGTGGACGTGATAAAACCATAAAAAAAGAAGATGTCTATAAGGTAAAATCACGCTTCTTGCAAACAAGTCTTGAAGATGTGGAACATAAGGTTTATGTGATTGAAGATGTTGATAATGCATCTTTGGTTGCGATGAATAGTTTCTTAAAGTTCTTAGAAGAACCTGATTCCAATATCGTTGCCATCTTAACCACATCCAATTTAAATAAAGTTTTAGAAACGATTAAATCCAGATGTTTAATCTTACACTTAGAACCCATCAACAAATCCCTTTTAGAAAAGAGCCTTGTGGAAAAAGGCATTGATGAAGGGAATGCCAAGATGCTGGCTTATTTATCAAACAGTTTAGAGGTGGCTTTGGAGATTCATGATGATCCTTTATTTCATCAAGTGGTGGATACCTTTGAACAAATGAAGAAACTCTATCGACAAAACAAATATGTTGAAGCAGGGATCTATCTTCAAGTTGCAGGTATTAAAAGACACAAATTCAATTTAAAAGCGATTCAGTGGTTACTGGAACTACATGAATATACGTATTCAATTCAAGGTGTGGATCATACAAACCAAATTAGTTTAAAAGATTTGGAACTCTTGCGCATCAGTATGCGTATTAAAGATCGTATCAGACCTGGGGTCATATCCAGTATGCTGATTGACCAATTTGTTTATGAACTCAATAAGGAGGCATAATCGTATGTTTTATTATTTGGTGAAGTTAAAAGGCACACAATATGTCGATGTGTTTGAATCAAATGAAAATTATGATGTGAAGGATGAAGTGCTTGTTTCTTCAGATCGTGGTTTAGAAGTGGGTCAAATTACACGTATCATGCATCCAATGCAAGCGATGGGTCAAGTTGAATCCAAAGCCCATATACATGATGTAGAGAAGTATTGGCAAAATATTGAACAAGCAGAAGCTGCGAAAGTTCAAACTGAAAAGCGTATCCAAGAAAACAATCTTGAGATGAAAGTTTTTTCTGTGCACTATAACTTAGACCAATCTAAAATATTCATCGATTATACTGCAGAAGAGCGCATTGATTTTAGAAATCTACTTAAAGATTTATCACAAGATTTTAAAACACGCATTGAACTGAAACAACTGGGCGCACGCGATTATGCGAAGCTTGTGGGTGGGATAGGTGTTTGCGGTAGAGAATGTTGCTGTAGCTTTAAGAAGGATTTTCAAAGTATCACCATGAATATGGCTAAAAATCAAATGCTACCACTAAATAATGAAGCACTGTCTGGTGTTTGTGGCAGTTTAAAGTGTTGTTTGGCTTATGAAAATGATCAATACTTTGAATGTCGAAAAAACTTCCCCAGAATTAAATCAAAAGTAACCTATAACGATAAAGAGTACCAAGTTCAAGATTTTAATTGTATTTCTGAAAAGGTCCTTCTTACAAGTCGTGATGAACGGATCTATGTCTCTGTAGAAAGATTGAAAGGAGCGTCATAATTTGAAAATTCAAAAAAGCTTTGTGGATGAAAATCCAAGTTTATATTTGGTCGCAACCCCCATTGGAAATTTAAATGAAATGACACCCCGTGCCATAGAAATATTAAAAAGTGTGGATTGCATTCTTTGTGAAGATACAAGAACCAGTCAAAAACTACTCAGTCATTTTGAGATTAAAACGCCTTTACTCAGTTATCACATGCACAATGAGAAAAGTCGCAGTGAGATGATTTTAAAGCGTCTTGATGAAGGTGAAAGTTTGGCTTTAATCTCAGATGCAGGCTATCCTTTAATCAGTGATCCAGGGCAAGTCTTGGTCAATGAAGTGGTGGCGCATGATTATGCAGTGATTCCCATATCAGGAAGCAGTGCTTTTTTAAATGCACTGGTGGCATCAGGTCAAGTGGTACAACCCTTTACCTTTATGGGCTTTATGGAAAATAAAACATCCCAGCTCAAACAACAAATAGAAGACATTAAAAATGTACCACATACTTTAATCTTTTATGTATCAGTTCATAAAATTGAAAATAGTATTCAGGTACTTTATGACATCTTAGGAAATAGACAAGTAACTTTAGCCCGTGAAATCACAAAACGACATGAAGAGTTTATCAGAACAGATCTGAAGTCACTGTGTGAAACGGAACTGACTTTAAAAGGTGAGTTTGTGTTGGTACTTGAAGGGAACACCACAAAAGAAGTCATCACCATTGATTCACTTCTCACAAAAGTGACACAAGAAATTGAAGATGGTTTGTCACCATCACGTGCCATTTCTAAAGTATCTAAAGACCATCATTTTTCTAAAAATGAATTGTATCAAGCTTACCAAAGTCGTAAAGAGGTGATATAGATGAAGGCGTTCTTTGAAGAAAATCCAACGCTTCTGAAGCTTTTAATCAGTGCCATCATTCTCATCCTTGCGCACACGATTCATAGAATTATCATAAGATCTTTAAGAAGAATCATTAAAAAGAGCGAACAAACCCATAAAAAACAAACCTTGATCTCCGTTGTGAGTTCAATCATTAAGTTTGTGATTTACTTTGTGGCACTGATGATTGTGCTTGAAACTTTTGGGGTTAAGACTAGTTCCATTGTGACGATTGCGGGAGTGGGAAGTGTGGCCGTAGGGCTTGGAGCTCAAACTTTAGTGAAGGATGTTGTGAGTGGTTTATTCATCTTAGTTGAAAACCAATATAACATTGGGGATTTCATTGAAGTGGTTGATTATTCAGGTACTGTAGAAGCTTTAAGCTTGCGTACCACGATTTTAAGAACCGTTGAGGGCGAAGTTTGCTATATCCCAAATGGTGAAATACGGGGCGTTAAAAACTATTCTAAAGATTACATGAATGCACTGGTTGAAGTAATGATTCCATTTCAAGTGGATGTAGAACATACAATGCAAGTGATTGATAAATGGTTAGAAACATATTTTATTGAACACCAAATGATCGAGCCTTTAAAACTGTTAGGAATTACTGAAATTACCGACAGATTCTATCGTTTAAGAATGATTGGTAAAACAACCGCAGGCACTAAGTGGGCTGTTGAAAGACAAGTTCGTAAAGACCTCATGCTTCTATTTAAAAAAGAAGGCATTCCCCTTCATACGAACATTATGAATATCAAGAATGTAACACCTTAAACATCAATAAGGTGTTATTTTTTGATTTTGAGGTGAAACTCTTTGACAATCAATATGATATTGGGTATATTGTTTGAGGTTTCAAGGAGGCAAAAATGAAAATATTTGATTATGAAGACATTCAGTTGATACCAAACAAGGCAATTGTGAGCTCTCGTTCAGAGTGTGACACAAGTATAAAATTCGGAAATCGCACATTTAAGATGCCAGTCGTACCGGCAAACATGCAAACAGTGGTGGATGAAAAATTATCCATTTGGCTTGCAGAAAATGGCTATTTCTATGTCATGCACCGTTTTGAAGAAGAAACACGTGTAGACTTTATTAAAGATATGCACAAACGTGGTTTGTTTGCATCAATCAGCGTGGGTGTTAAAGCACACGAATATGATTTTGTTGAGTCTCTAGCAAAGGATAAATTAAATCCTGAATATATAACAATCGATATTGCCCATGGCCATTCAAACGCCGTGATCAATATGATCAAACACATTAAAAAACACTTACCAGAAAGCTTTGTGATTGCAGGAAACGTCGCAACACCTGAAGCGGTAAGAGAACTTGAAAATGCAGGTGCTGATGCTACGAAAGTGGGCGTGGGTCCTGGTAAAGTATGTATTACTAAATTAAAAACAGGTTTTGGAACCGGAGGCTGGCAACTCGCAGCTTTAGGTTGGTGCGCAAAAGCAGCACGTAAACCTTTAATTGCAGACGGTGGGATTCGTGATCATGGCGACATTGCTAAATCAATTCGATTTGGTGCATCCATGGTGATGATCGGATCACTTTTTGCAGGACATGAAGAATCACCTGGTAAAACCATTGATGTCGATGGTGAAGCATTCAAAGAATACTTCGGTTCAGCATCAGAATACCAAAAAGGTGAGAAGAAAAACGTTGAAGGTAAAAAAATCTTAATCAAACATAAAGGTTCGATTGAAGATACTTTAATCGAAATGACTCAAGACTTACAATCCTCTATTTCATATGCAGGTGGTAATGACTTAGAAGCCATTCGTAAAGTAGACTACGTTGTGGTTAAAAACTCAATTTTTAACGGCGATCGATAAGATCTAAAAGCGCAAAATACACTGCGCTTTTTAATTTGTGTGAAAACATGCAGGACTTAATGACAATCATTAAATAATTAATGGTACTGGCTGTGTAAATAATTTACATGGCCAGTTTCATTGTTTATGGGCCATTTATTACCTATAATAAGAAGGCACATTGCATAATTTAAAGGGAGGAAATATGAAAAAAATACTTAAATTAGCATTACCGGTTGTGATTGTGGTTGGACTTTTCTTTGGGATCAAGTCACTCACAGATAAAAAACCAGTAGAAGGACAAAAAAGTGTTGTCATCAATGTTAAAGTAAAACAAGAAGATGAAACATTAGAAATGATTAAAGAAGTAAAACATACCAGTGTTGACTCTGAAACGGTGGGTGACATTATTGATGAAATTAACGGTGACTTATTAAATGTAGAATTAGAAGGTGATAAAACATCAGAATTTGGTCGTTTTATCCTCGCAATTGAAGACTACAAAACAGAAGATATGGCAACAGGCCCATGGTGGATGATTTACTCAGAAAATAATAAAGACTGTGTTGAAGCAGGATTCTGTAGTGGTATTGACCAACAAAATGTTTATGATGAAGACGTCTTTGACTTAGTCTTCGAGTAATGAAAACAAAGCAAGTCGTACAAGTTGCCATGTACAGTGCGGCACTTGTGGCACTTCAAGTGGCCCTTGCATCACTTCCCAATGTGGAAGTGGTCAGTTTTCTTTTTGTGATTTATGGCATCACTTTATCACTGAAGATGAACCTTGCGATATCGTTTGTCTTTGTGACCATACAAATGCTTGTGTGGGGTGCAGGAGATTGGGTGATTGGTTATTATTGGATATGGCCAACATGGACCTTAATCATTGCACTTTTCAAATCAATCTTAAAAGAAAACACCTATGGATGGGCTTTGTTGAGTGGATTTTGGGGCATATTATTTGGCCTTTTATTCGCCCTCAATCATGGCCTCTTCTATGGGTTTAACTACTCATTTATCTACTGGATAAAAGGACTCAGTTTTGATTTAATCCACACCATCTCAAATTACATCATCATGCTTATTTTATATAAACCCGTCTTAAACTTATTCAAACAACATCATCAGTAAAGGAGACCAATCATGAATTACACCCTCAATACTAAAGAGAAATTAAATCAGGATATTCAAAATTATTACCCCCATCTTTATCCAATTGAAGATGATTACAAGATTTCGCATACAGGGGTATCAAGGCTTGTGATGCTTGATCGTTATGCGCAAAAAGACCGCAACCTACAAACTTTGGGTGTGGGCGATATTGTCGTTACGATTGTTAAAGATGACCCTACATTCCCAGCACGCGGAATTGGGTCTGTAGTATCACTGGATCCAAAGCGCCAAGAAGTATCCATTCTCTTAGAAGAAGAATACCGCGGCTCATTAGAAGATCCTAGTGAAAGTGAAACAGGCATTATCATTCGTAAATACAGTGTGGTAGATAAACCCTTAGAAATCTACTACGAACAAATCGCAAAGCGCGTTGGTTATGCTTTAGCGAAAACTGAAAAACCCAATGAACAAGATAAATATGGTGAAATTTTCTTTAATGAACTCAAACAAATGAACGTTGTGCCTGCAGGACGTGTTCTTTATGGTGCAGGATCAAACACAGAAGTAACCTACTTCAATTGTTTCGTGATGCCTTTTATTGAGGACTCACGCGGCGGGATTGCAGACCATCGAAAAGAAATTATGGAAATCATGTCCCGTGGGGGTGGTGTTGGAACTAATGGTTCGACACTGCGTCCTAAATCAGCACCCGCAAAAGGTGTGGGTGGGAAGTCAAGTGGTGCTGTCTCTTGGCTCAATGATATTGCGAACTTAACCCATCTTGTTGAACAAGGGGGATCAAGACGTGGTGCGCAAATGATCATGCTTGCGGATTGGCATCCTGATATTGTGGAGTTCATCATTTCTAAAATGCAAAACCCACGTATCTTAAAGTGGCTAGCAGATAACTCTAAAGATGAGCAAATTGTTTCAGAAGCAAAACGTAAATTAAAATTTACACCGCTCTCACCTTTAGAAAAAGAAACATACCAAACCATCTTAGAAAGTAACAGTGCATCCATCAAACTTAAAGAAAATGCACAAGAAAAACTCTTAACAGGTGGACACTTAGAAGTTGAAAATCCAGACTTCTTAACTGGTGCCAATATTTCTGTAACTTTAACCAAAGAATTCATGGAAGCTGTAGAAAATGATACAGATTATGATCTCAGATTCCCTGATTTAGAAAACTATACAAAAGAACAAAAGGCTGATTATGACCGCTTATGGCATGAGATTGGTGATGTGAGAGAATGGGAAGAAATGGGTTACCCCATTAAGGTTTACCGCACTGTTAGAGCGCGTGATATTTGGGATTTCATCTCATTTTGTGCGACATACTCTGCAGAACCTGGTATATTTTTCATCGATAATGCGAATGATGAAACAAATGCCAAAGCTTATGGTCAAAAAGTTGTGGCCACAAACCCATGTGGAGAACAACCACTTGCACCTTATAGTGTCTGTAACTTAGCCGCTTTAAACCTCTCAAACTTTGTGGATAAAGAAACGGGCGAAATCTTATACGATAAATTAAAAGACAGCGTGCGTGCAAGTGTGCGTATGCAAGATAATGTCATTGATGATACGCCTTACTTCTTAGAAGCCAACCGCAAACAAGCCCTTGGTGAAAGAAGAATTGGGTTGGGTGTTATGGGACTTCATGACTTACTCATTTACAATGGGAAGCGTTATGGTTCTAAAGAAGCCAATGAAACAGTGGATGAACTGTTTAAGACCATTGCGGAAACAGCCTATCTTGCGTCTGTTGATTTAGCACAAGAAAAAGGGTCTTTCCCCTTCTTAGAGAGTAAAGAAGCCTTTGTGAAAACAGGCTTTATGAGTAAAATGCCTGACAGCGTTAAAGAAGGTGTCTTAGCACATGGTATTCGTAACTCACACTTACTCACCATTGCACCAACAGGTTCAACAGGAACCATGGTCGGTGTTTCTACAGGACTTGAGCCTTATTTCTCATTTTCATACTTTAGATCAGGCCGTTTGGGTAAATTTATTGAAGTAAACGCTGCAATTGTGGATGAGTACATTCAATATCATCCTGAGTATGACAAAGATAACTTACCCGATATCTTTGTGAGTGCGATGGCACTTTCTCCAGAAGAGCATGCGGATACACAAGCAACCATTCAAAGATGGATTGACTCTTCAATTTCAAAAACAGTGAATGCGCCTAAAGGCTATACTGTCAAACAAGTTCAAAGTATCTATGAAAGACTCTACAAAAACAAAGCCAAAGGTGGGACTGTTTATGTGGATGGATCACGTGATTCACAAGTCCTTACATTAACTGATGAAGAAACACAGTGGGAACAAGCAGATATCTTGGATGAAATTGGTGTTAAAGTTGAAGTGAACCGTCAAGATGAAGATAAAAATAAAGAGTTCTTAAGAGCTGATAGACAAGATCGTAACATTGGTACAGAACTGGGTGATATTTGCCCTATCTGTTTAGAGGGAACGGTTGAAGAAATTGGTGGCTGTAATACATGTACAAACTGTAATGCGCAGCTTCAATGTGGTCTATAATAATGAATTAAAACCAACCCATCAGAAATGATGGGTTGTGTGTTTAAAATGCTTGTATTTTATAACATTCTATGTTAAAGTTGACTAGCACTTATCTTGAGTAGGTAAACCACTCAAGGCGGAAGGAGAGACGATTATGAAAAAAGGAATTCATCCAGAGTTCAATAAAGTAACAGCAACATGTACAACATGCGGTACAGAATTTGAAGTAGGATCAACAAGTAACGAAATTAAAGTTGATACATGCTCAAACTGCCACCCATTCTACACAGGTAAGCAACGTTTTGCTGCAGCTGCTGGACGTATCGAGAGATTCAATAGAAGATACAACGTTAAAAATAAGGGGTAATCCCTTATTTTTATTGGTTTTTAATGGTAAAATAAGGACATGAGGTGAAAAGAAGACATGATGTATCATCAATATAATCCCGGATATCTGGAAGTCATTACTGGATGTATGTTTGCGGGGAAAACAGAGGAATTAATACGAAGAATTAATACATTAGAATTTGCGAAGCGCAATGTGGTTGTATTCAAACCAGCCATTGACGATCGATATAGTGAAGATTATGTGGTTTCACATGCCGGCAGTAAAATAAAAAGTCACGCCATTGTGAAGGCAGAAGAAATTTATAATTATAAAAATGAAGAAACGGATGTTGTCGCCATAGACGAGGTTCAATTCTTTGATGAATCCATCGAAAAAATCGAACGATAAAATTACTTCCATCGATAACTT
>CAYSBB010000020.1:12578-15434 GCA_964429205.1 uncultured Erysipelothrix sp. | reverse complement strand
TTTTACCACTAAACTATGGCGGCAGTTGCTTATATAGTTTACTTAATATCTAAAAAAAATGCAAGTGTTTATAGAAGATTCTTAATTGGGACCTAAATCCCCACTTTCTTTCCTTATTATAAGTATATAGGGTCTTTAAGTGGTCTTATTTGGCCTTATTTTGGTGTGAAAATGGGAAATAACTGTTTATATCATTTCAAAATCACTTTTTAACATGTTATGCTTTAAAGGTAAGATTTTTAAAATCTATGTAATTTGATAAGTGATTTTTAACAATGTTGCTTATGCATAGGTATGTTCAGGAGGTTTAAAATGATTGAATTTAAAAACATTACCAAGACATACGGTGGCACAAAAGCAGTCGATAATATGTCATTGGTGATCGAAGATGGCGAGTTTGTTTGTTTTATTGGTACATCAGGTAGTGGTAAAACAACAAGCATGCGTATGATTAACAGAATGGTGAAGCCTAATGATGGACAAATTCTGATTGATGGTAAGGATATTCGTGAATTAAACGAAGTAAATTTGCGTCGTCAAATTGGATATGTGATTCAGCAGGTTGGTTTAATGCCCCATATGAATATTTATGAAAATATCATTATGGTTCCCAAACTTTTAAAGTGGGATGAAGAAAAGATGAGAGAAACAGCTTCTTATTTAATGAAGCGTGTTGATTTACCAGAATCTTTATTTGAGCAGTATCCATCAGAACTCTCAGGTGGGATGCAACAAAGAATTGGTGTTATCCGTGCTTTAGCGGCAGACCAAAATATCATTCTTATGGATGAGCCCTTTGGGGCACTTGACCCAATAACGCGTGATTCACTTCAAAGACTGGTGAAAAGACTTCAAATGGAATTGAATAAGACCATTGTCTTTGTGACCCATGACATGGATGAAGCCTTAAACATGGCGGATAAAATTGTGGTCATGGATCATGGAAAAGTGATTCAAGTGGGATCTCCAAAAGAGATTTTAATGAATCCTGCCAATGATTTTGTGAAGGACTTAATTGGAGAAGACAGACTTAACCAAGCAATCTTTGAATATGAAACGGTTGAAAGCATTATGCGTAAGCCCATTTCAATTAATGAAAATAGAACGATTGCGCAAGCGGCGCGATTAATGTCAGAAACAAAAGTGGATGATATTTTAGTGGTGAATGATGATAATTTATTGGTCGGACGTATTGATATGCGTGCTTTATCAAGAAGATCAAAACCAGAAGAAAAAGTATCAACCATTATGAAGCAAGTGACTTACATTACAGAAAAAACATCCATTCGTGATGCCATTTATTATGTTCAGGATTTAAGTCATAGAAATATTTCTGTGGTCGATGAAGAAGGACATTTAAAAGGAATCGTAACGCGTGGTGATATTGTGGAAAGTGTTTATGATGCATTCTGGAATGACTATGAACCATTATTTGAAGAGGACGAAGTACAACTGGACTATGAAAAAGTCAGTGGTGCGATCGAACAAGCTCAAAATGGTGGTGATGATGCGTGAGTGAATTTATAGAAAAACATGGCGCATCTTTAGTAGAGAAAATATTTGAACACTTATCCATTTCACTGACAGCACTTTTAATTGGGAGTCTTATCGCAATTCCTGTGGGAATTATCGTAAGTCGCAATAAAAAGATATCACAGTTTACAATTGGTGTGACTTCAATTCTACAAACCATTCCATCCTTGGCATTACTCGCCATTGTGGTGCCGATTCTTGGTGTTGGACGCAAGCCTGCAATTTTTGCGCTTGTGATCTATTCACTTTTACCCATTCTTAGAAACACAGTTTTAGGGATGGAAAGTGTGGATGAAAATACCATGGACGCCGCAAAAGGTATGGGTATGACCCCGATTCAACAAATCTTTAAAGTCCAGTTACCCCTGGCAATGCCAGTTGTGTTTGCGGGTGTGCGCTTGTCTGGAACCTATGTTTTAGCATGGGCAACCTTAGCCGCTTATATTGGTGCCGGTGGTATGGGAGACTTTATCTTTGCGGGACTCAATAACTATAATATTACGTTAATTGTTGTGGGTACTTTATCCATTACACTCTTAACACTTTTAGTGGATGCACTGTTTGAAGTGGTTGAGAAGAAACTTGTACCTGATAAAGGGGGCTTGTCTTCATGAAAAAAATAATGATAACACTCTTACTTTTACTCAGTATGACAGCGTGTACCTTACCAGGACTTGGCGGAAGTGCGAAATCTGAAGATGTGATTGTGGCAAGTGGAAATACCACAGAACGTCAAATTATGGCGGAAATGGTTGCACAAATGATCAAGCACTATGAACCAGAAATACAGGTTGATATTTTAACCAACCTTGGATCCAGTGTCCTCATCCAGCAAGCGATGTTAAGAAATGATGCCAATATTTCATCTGTTATGTATACAGGGACTTCTTTAACAGGAGAACTTGGCTTAGAAGCCACAACAGATGTTGAAAAAGCATTTTGGCAAGTTGTAAAAGGATATCAAGAAAACTTTGAAATGGTTTGGTATCCATCTTATGGTTTTGATAATACGTATGCCTTTATGGTTTCAAAAGCCTTTGCGCGTGAACATAACCTCAAAACAATCAGTGATCTTGAAAGGATTGCGCCTGATTTAAAAGCAGGGATTGATACAGGGTGGCTTGATCGTGATGGTGATGGTTATGAAGCATTTAAGGAACTTTATGGGTTTGATTTTGGGGTCGTTTCTCCAATGGAAATTTCTTTAGTTTATAATGCGATTCAAAGTGGTGATATGGATGTTGTGCTTGGGTATTCTACAGATGGACGCATTGATGCATATGATCTGGTGGTTTTAGAAGATGATTTAAGACTCTTTCCACC
>CAYSBB010000020.1:0-12478 GCA_964429205.1 uncultured Erysipelothrix sp. | reverse complement strand
TTAATGTCCATTTATGGTGTAAGTTTTGCGATTCTTGTGGCAGTGCCTTTAGGATTTTACATTGCACGTAAAGATAAATCAGGAAAATGGGTCATGCGCTTTGCGAATGTGATTCAAACAGTGCCGGCACTGGCCTTATTATCCCTTTTAATTATCGTGGTGGGTTTAGGACCCAATACCGTAGTGATGGCCGTCTTTCTTTATTCCATTTTACCCATCTTAAAAAACACGGTCACTGCCGTACTTCAAGTTGATGAGAATGTTCTTGATGTTGCGAAAGGGATGGGTATGACCCCAAAGCAAATTCTTTTTAAAGTTGAACTCCCCTTATCAATCTCAATGATCTTAGGTGGTATTAGAAATGCACTGGTTGTGGCAATTGGGGTATCTGCTGTTGGAACCTTTATTGGAGCTGGTGGTTTGGGTGATATTATTTCACGTGGACTCAACGTCTCCAATGGCTCATCCATTGTATGGGCAGGGGCCTTACCTACAGCACTGATGGCTTTATTTGTGGATGTCATTTTATCTCAAGTAGAGAAAAAACTCGTACGTTAAATCATAGGCAGCAGGTTTCTTAGAATCTGTTGTCTTTTTTTGTGAAAATTTTGAATGATATTTATTGCAATTTAAGGGGACATAGGCTTTAATAGATAAAGAAAAAGAGGTAATGCATTTGAAAAAGAAAGTAGTAGTTGCACTTGGAGGTAACGCCTTAGGCGAAGATCCAACATCACAAAAAGAAGCGGTCAAGATTGCATCATCCAGTATTGTGGACCTTGTGGCTGAAGGATATGAAGTCATGGTTGTTCATGGTAATGGACCCCAAGTCGGGATGATTCACATGGCTTTTGATATGGCCCACAAACAAACTGATAAAATTCCAACGATGCCTTTGGTTGAATCAACCGCTATGAGTCAAGGATACATTGGATACCACCTACAAAATGCGATTGTTAATGAAATGAAAAATCGCGGGTTTAATAAAGACGTTGCCACCATTTTGACACAAGTTGTCGTGGATCAAAATGATGAAGCATTCTTAAATCCCAATAAACCTGTTGGACCATTTTATACCAAAGAAGAAGCAGAAGTCTTAGCACGCGTTGAAAATGCGAAGTATGTTGAAGACTCAGGGCGCGGCTATCGAAAAGTGGTTGCTTCACCCAAACCACAAACCATTGTGGAAAGAAACACCATCCGTAAGTTACTGAACGCTGGAACTGTCGTGATTTCTAGTGGCGGGGGTGGGATGCCTGTTCTTGATGTAGATGGGATCTACGTTGGGATTGATGCAGTGGTTGATAAAGATAACTCAGCTGCGAAGATTGCCGAAGAAATTAATGCAGATTTACTCATTATCTTAACTGCTGTGCACCACGTAGCCATTCGCTTTGGAAAAGAAAACCAACAGTGGCTTCAAAAAGTCAGCATTGAAGAAGCTTTACAATATGTTGAAGATGGTGAATTTGCGCCAGGCTCCATGCTACCGAAAGTTGAAGCATCCATTCGCTTTGCGAAAAGTAAAAAAGGCCGTGCTTCTGTTATTACCTCACTACAAAATGCTAAAAATGCCATCCTTCATGATGAAGGGACCATTATCTCACAATAAGACCTACGGGTCTTTTTTATTTCATGTTTCTAAAGAAAAATATCCTTAAATGTTGTACAATATAGGATGATAGACAATTATGAAAAGGGTGTGGAACGATGATCACAATTAAAGATATAGACAGACAGGCTTATTCACTGAGAAATAGAAATTGGGCTAAAAGATACTATAACGACGGTAAAGGTGTCGTTGATTTTGGTATCCATGAAGAAAATGGCCGTCTTATTTTTATGGCGGATGTAAAGGATAATTGGGGCAATACTGTGAGTTGTAACTTAACCTTTTCTCAAGGGATGCTTTTGAACAGTAATTGTGATTGTTTGTATCATGACCCTAATAATGTATGTGGTCATGTTATTTTAGCGGGCTACTATTATGTGGATTATCTTCAAGGAAAAGAAAACATGCTTGAGATGACGCACTTAGATGTTTTAAAAGAAATTGAAAAGAAAGAACTGCGTGCACGGTATTTGGATGAAATCAAAAACAATCAAGAATTTGTGAAAAACCACCTAATCCACGAACAAGACATTTTTGAAATCTTGCTTCAAAAAAATAAATACCGTATAGAATTTGTGCTAGAACCTTATTATCATCAATACTATCGCCATTATGCGTATGGATTTAACCACAACCCAACACCCAGTTATCATCTTTCTGGAAGAATTGGGGATGAAAGAATGTATGTCATCAAAAACTTTCTGACACTTTTCGAACAACTTGAAAACAAAGAAAAAGTAACCTATGGGAAATATTTAACTCTGGTCCACGATATTTCTATTTTCGATGAGCCAACACGTATGATCTTGAATGATTTGGAAAAACTTGTGAAAATCGATGAGAAAACAGCCCGTGACATTGAAGTTAATGCATATTCTATTGATGCCATGTATAAGATGTTAGAAAAACTTCCAGAACATTATCATAATATTGATCTTTTAGAACGCCCTTTTGTGGCAGAAGTTGATGTTGAGATGTTTGAGGATGATGCTTATATTTTACGTATTGTGGAAAAAGATGAATACATGCATCAAAATGGTGATTTCTATCAAATCGAAATGCATGAAAAAAGAGGGAAGCTCACACGTTTTACCATTGAACACCCCCTTGTCTCAAAAACCATACAAAAACTCTATACACGCGCTTACATGCCTGTAGACACACAAACTCTGATTACACTGATGCATGCCTTTGAAGAAACACCTGAAATCAAACTTCTGGGTACACCGAAACTAGAACTTGAAACCGTAGAAGCACTCAAACTTTATTTAGATGTTGATAATGATGCACTTCAAATTAAGTTTGATGTAGAAACAAAAGAGGGTCATATCTTGAATGGTCTGGATGAAAGTGAACATTTAAGACTGCCCGATATAGTTTCTAAGATTTATGCAAGACTTTGTGTTTTAGATCATTTTATCATTGATGATTTGATGACCGTGTCACTTTTAGAATCAAAAACCTTTCAATTTTTAGAACATGGTTTAGAAGTGCTGGGTGAAGATGTTGAAGTTTATGCCAGTGAATCTTTAAAGCGTATTGATCGCCCCTCATCACTTAAAATCCAAGTGGGAATCAGTGTCAATCATGGGCTCTTAGAAGTTGATGTCAGCAGTCTTCAAGTCTCACAAAAAGACCTCTCTGAAATTTTAAGAATGTATAAACGTAAGAAGAAATATCATCGCCTTGATAATGGGCTGATTTTAAACTTAGAATCAGAAGATTTAAAGGAACTCGATGAAATCACCAAGACACTCAGTCTTGATGAGTTACACTTTGAAACAAAATCAAAAGTACCCCTATTTAGAGCCTTTCAAGTAGAAGGGTCAAAGGATACATTTAAAACACTGGACTTTGATCTTCATGAAAGTCTCAACGTGTTTACTGATAAGTTTAAAGACATGTCAATTGATGATATTGAAATTGTACCTCGTTTTAAAGACATTTTAAAACCCTACCAAATCCATGGCGTAAGATGGCTCATGATGCTCAGTCAAGCCAATCTCAGTGGTATTTTAGCCGATGATATGGGACTGGGGAAAACACTTCAAGTCATTGCATATTTAGAAGGACAAAAAAGAGAGAAACCAAGCATTGTTGTATGTCCTGCATCTTTAATGTACAACTGGGAACAGGAATTCAAGAAATTTGAAAGTCCTTTAAAAACACTGTGTATAAACGGAACACAAGATAAACGACGTGCTTTAATTTCTAAAATTCAAGACTATGATGTCATCATCACCACTTATGACTATATGAGATCTGATGTCGCCCTGTATGATGAGATGCAATTTGAATCCATGATTTTAGATGAAGCCCAGTATATTAAAAATGCGAACACAAAATCCGCAAGGGCTGTAAAACAAATTGATTCAAAACACCGTATTGCGCTTTCTGGTACCCCCATTGAGAATAGATTATCAGAACTCTGGAGTATTTTTGACTTTCTGATGCCAGGCTATCTCTATACTTATCATTACTTTAGAAATCACTTTGAAAGACCCATTTCGCTGGATCAAGATGAAGTGGCCATTACAAGACTTCGAAGTCTTGTAGAACCCTTTATTCTAAGACGTACGAAAAAAGAAGTGTTGGATGATTTACCTGAAAAATCTGAAAAAATTCTTGGTTTTGATTTTAACCCACAAGAAGAAGAACTTTATCTCGCAAAGCTTGCGCAAGGAAGCAGTGCTGTGGGAGAAATCCTAGGAATGGAAAATCCTGATAAATTACAGATTCTTAAAATATTGGGGGAACTCAGACAAATTTGTTGTGACCCAAGGCTTTTATATGAAGACTTTAAAGAACCATCCACCAAGATGAAAGGGGCAATGGAAGTCATTGAATCTGTGATTGAGCGCGAAGAGAAAGTGCTTGTCTTTTCATCCTTTACGTCTACATTAGATTTACTGGAAGAGATGTTGAATCATCATAATATTAAATATTATAAACTGACAGGACAAACATCAAAAGAAGAAAGAAGAAGACTTGTGGATGCATTTCAAAATGATAAAACAGGTGTATTTTTGATGTCACTGAAAGCGGCAGGTGTGGGGCTTAACTTAACCGCTGCACAAAATGTCATTCACTTTGATCCTTGGTGGAATGTCTCTGCAGAAAACCAAGCAACCGATAGGACACATCGCATCGGACAAACAAAAGATGTGAATGTCTTTAAGCTAATTATGAAAAATTCAATTGAAGAGAAAATCTTGAAAATGCAGGAAGCAAAAAAAGAACTCTCTGATATGTTCATTGAAGGCAGTACCGGATCATTCTCCTCAATGTCTAAAGACGAAATTATGGACTTGTTTAAATAATTGATGAAGACCTTCGGGTCTTTTTCGTTGTGTATTTCAATATTTAAAGTAACTGTGTTATGTTAGGATAATTGTTAAAGGGAGCGATGTTATGCTAAGAGAATTTATAAAATATTATAAACCTCATAAAAAGAAAATGATGTTGGTATTAAGCATGGTGGTTTGTTTTGCGCTGGTGGAACTATCCATTCCTATTTTTACCCGTTATATATTAAATGATTTAATTCCCGCAAAGGATCTCAGACAAATTTTAATGATTTCAGCACTTTTGATTGTTCTGTTGATGTTCTATGCATTTTTTCACTATATGGTTGGCTATCATGGACATATGTGGGGGATTTCCATTGAAAAAGATATGCGTTTGAAAGCTTTTGAGAAACTTCAAAATTTATCTTTTGAATACTATGATCACAATAAGACAGGTGTCATCATGACACGTCTCACTTCAGACTTACACGAAGTGGCAGAACTTGCACACCACGGTGTGGAGGAAGTTGTGGCCGTGAGTTTGATGATGATTCTTGGATATCTATATTTAATACGATTAGACTTTATGGTCACAACCATTTTATTCGTGGTGTTTATTGTGGCCATGATGGGACTGATGTTTTCTAGACGTAAGATGATCACGGGTTTCAGACGTTTAAGAAGAGAACATGCGCAAATTAACTCACGTCTTGAAGGCAGTATTTCAGGCATTCGTTTAACACGCGCATTTACCAACGAAGCATTTGAGATTGAAAAGTTTGAAGAAGACAATGAAATATATATTGATGCGTATAAAGGAGCCTATCATGCTTTAGGTAGTGCCAATGCGATGAATCAGTTCTTTGTGCAGTTTATCAATGTGTCTGTTCTTTTAGCAGGTGCATTCTTAGTTATTTCAGATCGCTTTACGCCAGGTGATATGTTTGCGTACTTTATTTATTTCTCCATGCTTGTGGGCCCTGTAAGACGTCTTATGACGATGCTTGAAACATTCCAACAAGGATGGGCTGGTTTTGAAAGATTTCAACAACTTATGGATGAGCCTGTTAAGATTCAAGACAAACCAAGGGCTTATGAACTTGAAGATGTGAAAGGTGCCATTACGTTTGACCATGTTAGTTTTGGGTACGAGAAAAGTGATGATGGTGTCTTAAAGGATTTCACATTAGAGATTAAACCTGGTGAAATGCATGCTTTAGTGGGGCCCAGTGGTGCCGGTAAAACAACCGTGGCACAACTTTTACCAAGATTTTATGATGTATCTAAAGGCAAGATTTATGTGGATGGTCATGATATTCATGATGTGACCTTACATTCTTTACGTCAAAACATCGGGTATGTCCAACAAGATGTGACCATCTTTTGGGGGAGTATTGCGGATAACATTGCGTATGGAAAACCAAACGCAACGCGTCTTGAAATCATTGAAGCAGCTAAAAAGGCAAAAATCCATGATTTCATCCACAACCTTCCCAAAGGTTATGAAACCATGGTTGGAGAGCGTGGTGTCATGTTGTCAGGTGGACAGAAACAACGTATCAGTATTGCACGTATTTTCTTAAGAGATCCAAAGATTTTAATTTTAGATGAAGCCACCAGTGCTTTAGATAATATTACAGAAAGTGAAATCCAAGAAAGTTTAGAAAGTCTCACAAAAGGAAGAACCGTTATTGCGATTGCACACCGCCTCTCAACCATTCATGATGCCGATAATATTGTGGTGATGGGTGAGGGAGAAATCCTTCAACAAGGAAAACATGAAACGCTCATTCAAACCAAAGGTCACTATCAAGATCTTTATGAAGCTGCGAACCAAAAGGACACAATTAATTAAATTGTAATCTTTGAATATAAAAGTAATGATGTTATAATGTGGATGGCAATGGATTGCATAAGAAAAAGCAGGAGAATGATCCTGCTTTTTCCATTTCTTGGGGTGGCAACCGATTAATAACTAAGCTTTACTTATTAAGAATTTTCGAAATAAAAACCAGTATAACAATTAAGAATACTGCTTCCATAGAATGCTCCTATCTATCCATTGCCAAACTTATATACCTTTTGTCCAAACAAAAATTAACAATCTTTAACCTCTAAATGATTTAATAATAACGATCTCTTCTAAATTAGCCCCTTTAAAACAAGGGCTTTTATGATACAATGATAGAAGATATGTAAAAGGAGATACAAGTGATGAAAGATTTAACTTTGGTTATTTTGGCAGCGGGGATGGGCTCTCGTTATGGTGGATTGAAACAAATTGATGAATTTGGAATTAATGGTGAAGCAATCATTGATTTTTCAATCTATGATGCGATTGAAGCAGGCTTCAACAAATTAGTTTTAATTATCCGTAAGGAGCATGAAGAGATTTTTGAAGAAGTCTTGGTTTCTAAATTACGTCCCTTTATTGAAGTAGAGTATGCATTTCAAGATGTGAACGATATTCCAGAAGGTTACACAGTTCCTGAAGGTCGTGAAAAACCATGGGGAACAACACACGCACTCTTAAGTGCTAAAAATCATGTGGATACACCCTTTATGATTTGTAATGCGGATGACTACTATGGTAAAACTTCATTTGTGAAGATGGCAGAATTTTTAAAAGATGTGACACCTGGTGAAGCATCCATGATGGGTTATGTACTGGACAATACTTTAACAGACCATGGTACTGTAACACGTGGTGTTTGTGAAGCTGTAGATGGCTATTTAAACAAGATTGTTGAAACAGATGGCATTAAGCGTACTGACAAAGGTGTTGTGGGTGGCGATGATGAAAGACTCTTAGGAGATGGTACTTTATGTTCCATGAACTTCTGGGGCTTTACACCAGAAATCTTTGACATGATGGCATCACGTTTTATCAGATTCTTAGATGAAGATGTTAAAGAGAATCCATTAAAAGCTGAAGCACTGCTTCCAAATGATGTGGGAACTTTAATTGATGAAGGAACCCTTAAAGTAAGAATCCTTGAAACTGATGAACAGTGGTTTGGGGTTACTTACCAAGATGATAAACCAAAAGTATTGGAAATATTCAAAACTTTCCAAACAACCGGTGTTTATCCTGAAAAACTTTGGAGTAAATAAAAAAATAATGAGCCTTTTTATAAAGGCTCATTAAATTTATGTCGCATATAAACTTCATGATCTAAATCATAAATGGTAATACCTGATGCGTCGAGATAAGCATAAGTGGGTGGATGGCCTTCTTTTGGAAGGGAGATCGACCCTGGATTGACGCAAAGGGTATTTTTTACTTGCGAGAATCCTGGAATATGCGTATGACCTGAAATGAAGACATCACTTCTTGTAAGATGTGCATCTTTAGGTTCGTGAATGTGACCATGTGTGATGAAGATTGTTTTTTCATCATTATTCAAAATGGTATAATCTTGCATCATGGGGTAATGGAGTACCATTTGATCTACTTCTGAATCGCAATTTCCACGCACTGCCAAAATGGGCGTGTTCAGTGTGTTGAGTGTGTCTGCCACAGCTGCTGGATTATAGTCATCTAAAATGGGATTTCTAGGACCATGATAAAGGTGGTCTCCCACACAAATAATACCATCATAACTTAAAGGTGTACCAAGCACATCTTTCAGTCTTTCATGTGATCCATGGATGTCTGAGATAATGAGATAATTCACTGTATCACTCCTTTTCATTATTATAACGCATAACTTTTGTGAATATAAGGGAAAATCGTGAAATGAGTTGACAAAAAAATGTGGTTCTATAAAATTATAACGTAAACGAGGTAACTTATGAAACAAAAAAAATACTTTATAATCTACGGTTTATGCCTATCCATATTGGTGCTTTTTGTGGGTGGTTTTTATGTTTATAAGACCATCAATGACAGCAGTGATATTGATAAAACAGCCGTTAAAAAAGATGCGTACTATTCAATTCGAAATAATGCGACATCACTTCAAAAAACACTTTATGAAGATCTCATAAACAGTCTTGAAAGTGATGTAAAAGACGATAAAAATACATACGAACTGCTTGCGCAAAACTATGTGGCAGACTTTTATACTTGGACAAATAAGTTCAGACGTAATGATGTCGGAGGGATTCAATTTGTGGATGAAGATATTCGCACAAATGTCTACCAAGCAGCACAAAATCAAACCTATAATGATTTATATTATTATCTTGAAAATGGTGGCTTGAAAAACACCTTAGAAGTCAGTGAAGTTACTGTCACAGATTCTAAATATATTGATTATTTCATCATTGATAGTGAAGGCGAAGAAGAAATTTATGATGAAGTCATTGAACGTTATGTTTATGGGGATTATCATGATGCATATGCAGTGTCACTTCGATGGACCTATAAAGAAACAGAAAGCTTTAATACAAACGTCTATGAAAAAGATGCTCAAGTCATCATGATGATGAACAAGGACAATATTCCAATGATTGTGGAGGTGAACCATGAAAAAACGCACTAAATTTTATAATTCACCTTTAGTTGGTTTTATCTTATCTTTATTTGTGAATATCTTATTTCTTTTTGTGTTAATTAACTTGGGAGATTATCTCAGTATTTCACGTAAAGGATTTGTGATTGCGGTATCCGCCATATCCGTGTTTGCCTTATTGGTTAATTTGCTTTTTATTTGGGGTTTTGCGTATCGAAAATCAACAGTAAGAAAAGTATTTGTGATTATATCAAGTCTTCTTATTTTAGGCTTTGGTTTTACTGTATACTTCACTAACCGTTTGAATAAAGGGATTGACGCTTTAATTGATCAGGATAATGAAGAGTTACTGGATTATTCATTTGTGACTTTAGAAGAAGGCAAAACAGCGGATAATCTTTTCTCTGAAAACTCTATAGGATATGTTGAAGGGGATGAAATTTTTAATGAAGCCATTAAAAAAGAAATCTCAAATCAATCGCCTACAGTAGAAGTTAAAGTCTATGATCGTTATGAAGACATGTTACACAGTCTTATTGAAGCTGAAACATTAGATGTCGCAATTTTACCCAAGCACTTTAACAGTTATGCTGAAGGGATGTCTGAGTATGCACAAGATGCTTTAAGAGAAGCACACGTCATTCATAATTTTAATATTAAAATCTCAACCCGCGAGCAAAGCGCTGCGAAAGTACTTGAAGAACCATTTTCAGTTCTGATGCTGGGGATTAATGAAAATCTCGCAGATTCTATTATTCTTACAACCATTAACCCGAATACACTAGATGTCACCATGACCAGTATTGCGCGTGATTCTTATGTGCCCATAAGCTGTTATAGAAACCAAAGTTCAGATAAGATTAACCACTCACGTAAAATATCACGTCAGTGTCTGATTGATACTGTTGAGGAACTTTTAGACACAGAAGTTGATTTCTATTTTGAAACAGACTTTTATGCGTTGGTGAAGATTGTGGATGTATTGGGCGGATTAGAAATTGAAAGTCCCATCAGTTTTGGGGGTAGTTTACCCAAAGAAGACAACCCAAATGAATATCATGAAGTGTATATTCAAGAAGGAAAACACCTCATGACGGGCCAACAAGTCATTACCTTTGCGCGTGAGCGTCATCACTTCCCAACTGGGGACTTCCAAAGACAATTGAACCAACAATATGTCATTAAAGAACTTGTGAATAAGATTTTCCAAGAATCAAAACGTAATGTGGAAACACCGATTAAAGTCTTAGAATCAGCAAAAGATAATATTGTGATGAACTTAAGTATGAATCGTGATATTTCACCCCTCTTGGGTTTTGCGATCAACAATATTGCCGCGTCCCCTGTCTCACCCATGGAAACGTTCAACATCAGATCAATTCAACTTCATGGTGATGTGTCTACGGTGGGAAATATGAGTGTGATTGTGCCCTATCGCTACTCTGTAGAAGATGTGCGTGAAATTATCAAACAAACACGTTCAACTGAAATTAAAAAACCACAGGAAACACCCTTTAGCTTCAGTCTTAATTATCCCTATGAATATGAAATTGATGCAGAAGCCTATAACTACTACAACACGCCTCTATACAATGAGGTAACACAGTGGGAACCAGAACCTGCGCCAACTCAAGAATATGAAGTGCCAGACTTTACCACGATGAGTATCTCTGAGGTTAAGTCATGGGCCTTAAATCATGGGGTAGAAATCAGTGTAAATCGTATTGATAAGGATCATCCTTCATTCAATGATCATTATGATGATGGTCAAATCATCTACCAATCAAGAGAACCGGGTATGTATGAGAGTTTACCTTCTTATATTGAAGTATCCGAGGTATCCAAACCCACTGAATTCGATGAAGTGGAAGAAGATCCAGTTGATGAAATGCCAGAAAACGATGTGGATTCATCTGAAGAAGAGACTGATGATGGTCCAATTGATTCAAATGACGAATAATTTAGTGTATAATATTTCTAAATAAACTTAAGGTGCAAAATGCACCTTTTCTTTAGGAGACTTTATGAAACATGTATTCATCATCAATCCCGTATCAGGGATTGGAAATTAT
This sequence comes from uncultured Erysipelothrix sp., assembly GCA_964429205.1. Classification (GTDB taxonomy): domain Bacteria; phylum Bacillota_I; class Bacilli_A; order Erysipelotrichales; family Erysipelotrichaceae; genus Erysipelothrix. The sequence continues at coordinate 1,050 of CAYSBB010000020.1, read as the reverse complement.
AAAAAAGTAATCGCATGGGTGGAGAAACATTTTGATGCCCATGATTTTGATATTCACATTACCAAGTATCGTGGTCATGCACAAGAAATCGCTGCGACTTATGAAAAAGATGCCATTCTTTATGCGGTGGGTGGTGATGGGACTGCTTTTGAAGTGGTCAATGGGATGAGTTTTGAAAATGAGTTTTGCGTGATTCCAGTTGGAACGGGTAATGACTTCTTTAAAATGATTCCTTATGAAGGTGAAGTGATTGATTTACTCAGAGACACCGTTTATGGTGGTACCACTGACCATATTGATGTGGGCCAAGTGAATGACCATTATTTTTTAAACTGTGCCAATATTGGGGTGGATGCAGATATCAATGCGCACGCAAACAGTTTAAAAGGAAAACTCATGATTCCAAGACTTATGATCTATATGGTTGCGGCTTTAAAAGAAGTCATGAAGATGAAGCCTGTTAAATTGAAGATTTCAAATGATGATTTTGAATACCATAAAGACATCACACTCTTATCCATTATGAATGGTCGCTTTTATGGATCAGGTTTTAAAAGTGCGCCCAAGGCACTGATTAAAGATGGGCTTCTAGATGTGTGTATTGTGGATGGTGTGGGGCGTCTACGCGCCATGAAATTACTCCCTAAATACATGAAGGGAAAACATGAGAACTTTGACATTGTGGAGTTTAAATATGTGACTGAATTAGACATTCAAGCAGACAAAGAAGTCATCTATGGATGTGATGGAGAAATCTTTAAAGGGAACCATTTAAAAATTAAACATCACCCAGGAATTTTAAAATATAGAATACCTAAAGGTGTAAAGCTATAATGCATAAAATCTGTAAACAATTTTATTTGTGTTATAATATATCAAGAAATGAGGAGGATTAACCGTGGAAGTAATAAATGCTAAAAATTTTAATGAAACAATTAAAGAGGGTTTAGTCTTAGTTGATTTCTATGCCGACTGGTGTGGACCTTGTAAGATGATTACCCCAATTCTTAAAGATGTACAAGAAGAAATGCAAGATAAAGTTAAAATTGT
>CAYSBB010000019.1:5926-15438 GCA_964429205.1 uncultured Erysipelothrix sp. | reverse complement strand
CGTGAAGAAAGAGAAGCAGCCGCTAAAGCACAAGCTGAAAAAGAAGCAGCTGAAAAAGAATTAGAGAACAAAAAGAAAACACCATTAGTGGGTGAGATCTCTATTCTTTCTGAGTCTGATAGATTAAAAGGTAAAGAAGTTGTGAAGCTTGAGACAGAGTTTGAGAACTTTAAGTATAGTGCCAAGTTACCGCGTAGTGTGGATGCATTTAAGCTTGATTTAAAGCCTATTGCGGATGATGTGACATTAACATATGATGCAATGTATAAACTTGATGAGGGCCATGATAAGGTTGAAATCACAGTTAAGGCTGTCCAGGGTGAGATTGAACAAACATTTAATCTTACAGTAAATAGACACGTTGAGAGTAAAGTTACACTTACACAAGAAGATAAAAACTATTCGTTGTTGGTGGATGATCTTATTGACGGTAAAATGAAAGAGTTGGGTGTAACACGTAATTTATTTAATAAAGAAAAAGATGATACATTCTATTATTATGAGTATGAAGGTGTTAAGTTTGCGTTAGTATATGATGCAGATAAAGTTGCGCGTTGGGTCATTATGGATGATAAGGGTGCATTTGTGGAAGAGGTTATTTTGATTATTGATCAAAATAAGAAACCAAGATTTATTGTGGATGTGCCTTTAGATGAAGATATTCCTACTTTAAATGGCAATCGTTATGAACAAACAAATTTAACTTTACCAAAAGAAATCTTAGCACTTGATGAAAGTATGAATTTTAATGATCAAGTATCTGCTTGGGTATATGATGAAACAGGGTTTATTACACATGAGTATGTACCTGTTGAAAATAAAGATGTTGCTACAACTGAAGATTCATTTGTGGATGTCGATCAAGATTCACCTTACCAACTTGTTTATGTTGGAAATGATGCGAGCGTACAAACAGCTTTCGTTGCGTTTGATGGTGTAAATAATAATATGACGACTTTAGTATATGTGTTATCTGGCTTATTAGTGGCTTTAGCACTTGCGTTTATTATTTATTGGCGTACGACTTCAAAGAAAATAAAGGTGCTTTTAACAAGACGTTAATCAAATTATAAAACTTAGTTTACTTTTAAGCTAAGTTTTTTAATTTGTTGGCGCTTTCATTTGTTTTAATATACACAAGTGATTGAAGAAGTGGTAAGATATAAGTGTTATTTAGGAGGAAGTTATGAAAAAAAATCCAGTAGTACTCGTTGTTATGGACGGTGTAGGTATTGCGGCACCTTCAGAAGGTAATGCAGTTGAACTTGCTTATAAACCAACCATTGACAAATTAATGAAAGAAAATCCAAATATTCAACTTAAAGCCCATGGTAAAGCTGTTGGTTTGCCATCAGATGAAGATATGGGGAACTCAGAAGTTGGCCATAATGCACTGGGTGCAGGTCAAGTTTACTCACAAGGTGCAAAACTTGTAAATGAATCCATTGCGGATGGTTCACTTTTTGAATCAAAAACATGGCGTTGGCTCACCAATGATTTAAACAATGGCACACTTCACTTAATCGGATTATTATCAGATGGTAATGTTCACTCACACGTAAACCACGTACTTGCGATGATTAAACAAGCTAAAGCAAGTGGTGTTAAACGTTTGGCACTTCATGCACTAAGCGATGGTCGTGATGTTGAACAACAATCAGCACTGCGTTATATCGATATGGTAGAAAACCTTATGGCTGAACTCAATGATGATACATTTGAAGCATTCATCGCATCAGGTGGTGGAAGAATGCTTGTGACAATGGACCGTTATGATGCAGATTGGCCTATGGTAGAGCGTGGATGGAATGCACATGTTAAAGGTGTAGGCCGTCAGTTTGAATCAGCAACAGAAGCCATTGAAACATTCAGAAGCGAAGAAGAAGGTTTATCAGACCAATACATCCCTGCATGGGTTATCGCTAAAGAGGGCCAAGCAGTGGCACCAATTGTTGATGAAGACTCAGTCATCTTCTTTAACTTTAGAGGAGACCGTGCTTTAGAAATCACGAAAGCATTTGAAGGCGGTGCAGAATTTGACCACTTCGATAGAGGTGCAGTTCCAAATGTTAAGTTTGCGGGTATGCTTCAATATGATGGAGACTTAGAAATTCCTAAAAACTTCTTAGTTGAACCACCACATATTTCAAACACACTTACAGAAACATTACTTGCACATGGCATGAATACATTTGCGATTTCTGAAACGCAAAAATATGGTCATGTGACATACTTCTGGAATGGTAACCGTTCTGAGAAATTCAATGATGAACTTGAAACTTGGGTAGAAGTTAAGGGTGATGATGTTACCTTTGATCAACGTCCTTGGATGAAATCAGCTGAAATTACAGATAAAGTCATTGAAGCACTTGATTCACAAAAATATGACTTCATTCGTTTAAACTATCCAAATGGCGATATGGTTGGACATACTGGTTTAATCCAATCTGTAATCTATTCAGTAGAGGCCGTAGACTTAGGTCTCAAACGTATGCTTCCTGCAATTGATCGTAACAATGCAACCTTAATTGTGCTTGCAGACCATGGTAATGCAGATGAGATGTATGACAAAAAAGGCCAAATTAAAACATCACATTCACTTAACCCAGTACCATTTATCGTATATGGTAAAGATGTTGAGTTGAAACAAGATGGACACTTTGGTTTAGCAAACGTTGCTGCAACCGTTGCAGATTTACTTGATATTGAACCAAATCCAGTTTGGGAAGAAAGTTTAATCAAAAAATAATCTTTAACTCACAAAAACACGATTCATGACGGATCGTGTTTTTTCATGGGAAATCCATTCAATAAAAGGGTTAAATATGGTATTATAGTAAGGCATAAAAGAAAAAGGATGAGACCATGCAAGTACAAAAATTAGTCGTCCATTCAGTCGACAATAGCCTCGATGCTGTTGTCTTAAGTAAACGTCAAGTGAACTTAAATCAAAACGCTGCATTGGATACTTTTATACAAAAATTTTATAAAGGAATTTTAAACAGTAGTGCCAGTTATGATGGCATTTTAAATGAAGAGAGTATTTTAAATCAAAGTGAAGATATTGCCTTTAACTTTATGAGTGTATCAACCGCTCTTGCACAAACGTGGTTTGACCATTATGAGGGTAGTACACGTCACACGGCTTTAAATTTAATCTTCGCACTGATTACAGATAAAGAAAAAACATCCTTTGCGATGTTTGAAGTGACCAGCCGATCAGGCTTCTTAAGAAAAGCAGATGAAGATGAAAATGAGATCGAGCACAGTATGGGAATCATGAGTGATTCACTGGCCAGTGTAAAAACTGCCTTTGTGTATGAACTCAATGAGAAAACACTCAAAGTAAGACATGCCAAAGAATCACAGATTTATTTGGAAGAGATGTTAAGTTTTGAAACAATTCCCAATACGAAAATGAATTTAGAAATCTTGGATGCAATGGTAGATTATGTTTCTGAGAAAAGATCAGAAGATGTTTTTCAAAACACCATCAAATCAAAACAACTCATATTAGATAACAGTGAAGTCTTTGAAGAGATTGAACCCAAAAGAATTTTGGAAACAATCTTCAATGATTTTGATGAAGATGAACGATTATTTATTGATGAAACTATACAAGATTCAAAGATGAGTGCGCTCATTCCTTCACAAGAAGTCAACAAACTCAGTGCACGAAAGAAACACAAACTCAAAACAGAATCTGGTATTGATATTACTTTACCACTAGATTCATTAAGAATCGAAGAAGTATTTGAAGTCATTGAAAACCCTGATGGTACCGTTGATATTTTAATCAAAAATGTTGGTGGTATTGAATAATTGAAAGGATCAGCCTATGAAGGATAAAGCAAAAGTTATTTTAGTAGATTTAGCATTATTTTTAGTGGTGCTGTTTTTACTCCTTTTAATTCATGCTGTCTTTATTGCAGGACCCATTCGTGTGATGGAACATGAAGACAATCTCTATGTTGAGGCTTTTGAAAAACAAGAAAGAACGTCTAACTTAGAACTTCAAAATAGATTTACTTTATCCAAAACATATTATGTTGTAAAAAAAGATAAAGAACTGATTTACTTTGATCAAGACTTAAAAGAACAAGGCGTGCATGCATATGTTCCCTTAAGTGATGCTTTTGAAAAAGCTGCGTCACTGGGCTTTAAAGAGAAGCATGTTTCATACGGTGTCTTCAATCATGAAATTGTATTTAACTTAGAAAAGAAAAATCATATCATCTTCTTAGATTTAGATGATTTAGACGTACTATTTGAATTTGGAGGTTAAATTTATGTGGTGGAAAAAACCCTATATAAACCGACGTGATTGGATCTTAGAAAACTTGGGTGTCTTAAATTTAACAGCCCATGATACTGTGATCTTACTTTTAATTGATTATATGAATGTGAATAATTTACCCATAGACCCAGCACAACTTGCTTCAAGAAGTGGCTTTGATTTAGAAAAAGTAGATGAGGCCATTCAAAGACTGGCAGCGCAAAACATTTTAACCATCGTACCAAGCTCAAACCAATTCCATTTTTCTATTGATAACTTATTTATGGAAGGTTTGAGGTATGAATATGTTGATGAGAATATCTTCCAAGTATTTGAAAGTGAACTCGCAAGACCCCTTTCCCAACAAGAACTGGAACGCTTAAACTCATGGCTTGGTATGTATTCTCAAGATGAAATTATTGCGGCTTTAAGAACAGCCATTGTATACAAAAAAGTATCATTCCCATACATGAACACCATTCTTGCGAATAATCGTAAAGAAAAGGGGCTATAGTATGAGTCCAGATATGATTCTAACCATCTTACGCGAAGAATTTAAAGGTCATGGTAATGAACTGGATCATAAAAATGACTTTGAGTTGTTAATTGCGGTGATCTTATCTGCACAAGCAACAGATGCATCGGTCAATAAAGTAACACCCAGTTTATTTGAAAAATATCCGTCGCCTGTTAGTCTTTCACAAGCAGAACTTAAAGATGTTGAAAAGATCCTACAAACTCTGGGACTTTATAAAAATAAAGCCAGGTTCATTATCGAAACTTCAAAAATCATTTGCGAAAACTTTAATGGCCAAGTACCAAGAACCCGTGAGGCGCTCATGACACTTCCTGGCGTCGGAAGAAAAACAGCCAATGTGATGCTTGCGGTGGCTTATAATATCCCCGCAATCGCCGTAGACACCCACGTAGCGCGTGTTGCGAAAAGACTTGGCTTTGCGAAAGAAAAAGATTCAGTCGATGTGATTGAAAAAAAACTCATGAAAGTATTTAAAAAAGAAGATTGGGCTGAAGCACACTTCTTACTTCTATTATTTGGGCGTTATATCAGTACCGCAAGAAATAAAGAAGATGCCTATGTGCTCTTAGAAGGCCTAAAGGAGAAACATAAATTATGAATCGATACAGTACTTTAGAAATTGGAAGGCTTCTTGGAGCTGATGTCATTGGAAATGCGGATGTATGGGGCGTGAATGTAGATACACGTTTCGTACAAGAAGGAGATTTATTTGTCTGTCTTATTGGCGCAAAAGTGGATGGACACACCTTCGCACAAGAAGCACTTGATAAAGGGGCCAAAGCACTTTTAGTCAGTAAGCGACTTGATATCAATGCACCCCAAATTTTAGTGCCTGATACATTAAAAGCATTTTATGAATTTGCGAAAATTTATAGAAAAAAACTCAACTTAGAAGCCATTGCAATTACAGGAAGTAATGGAAAAACTTCCACAAAGGATATGTTATTGAGTGTCTTAACACATGTTGCACCTACCATCGCAACTTTTAAAAACCAAAATACAGAGATTGGTTCATGTATCACACTTTTTAAATGTGATAATTCTACACGATATGGTATTTTTGAAATGGGACTTGATGAGCCTGGCGAAATTAAAGCCATGACAAAACTCATCAGCCCAACAGCTGCAATCTTAACAGGACTTGACCAAGCACACATGGACAACTTCGAAGATGATTATGCTGTACTTGGAAAAGAGAAGTTTTCAATTTTCGATACCATTACTGATAAAACAAAATGTTTCTATCAAGGTGATGTAGCAATTTTTAATGAATTAGCGCAAGGCGAAAGAACTTTTGGCTTTAATGACACCAATGAATATGCGATCAGTGATGTTGTGGTTTCAAAAGAAGAAACACAATTCAAAGTCAAAGATCGTACTTATGCCACAAACCTTTTAGGAGTGCATCAAGCATCCAATGCAGCAGGTGTTGTCGCACTATTAAGAAACCTAGGCATTAATGATCGTACCATTAATGAAGGCTTAAAAGATGTTGTGCTTACAGAAATGAGAACTGAAATCTACCCACATCATAAAGCACTCATTCTATTTGACGCTTATAAGTCAAGTCCGAAAAGTCTTGATGCAATCTTAGATTTATTTGGTGCATACGAAACAGACATGCCAAGAACTGCGGTTTTAGCGGACATGTACATGTTGGGTAAGGGAACAGAAAAACACCATGAAAACGCCCTTAAAAAGGCTTTAAGTATGGACATTAAAGACATTTATCTTTTAGGTGAAGAGTTTGAAAAGGCAAGTCAGAAATTTAATGACACAAGACTTCACATCTACAAAGATAAAGAAGCTTTAAAAAATGATATCCAACCACTTTATGAAGCTTCAAACTTTATTTTATTTAAAGGATCACGCTTCTATGAATTAGAAGATTTATTGAAAGAGGACTAACATGAAGACAATTGCGCTTATTTTCGGTTCAACAGACAGTGAACATGATATTTCAATCATGTCTGCAGAATCAGTTTATGAAAATTTTCCAATAGATAAATATCACCTCAAACCCATTTACATTCAAAGAGATGGTGTTTGGATCAGTGGTGACTATACACTTGAAAACTTTAAAAATAAATCATTTCCAAAAGAACAAGAATTCTTCTTTAAATTTGATGCAACTAAACAAGGACTCTATGATTTAGAAACTCTTGAACCAGTCCATCTTGATGGTGCATTTCTAATGTTACATGGGCCTGTGGGTGAGGGTGGCATGATTCAAGGATTATTAGAACTTGCGAATATTCCTTTTGTGGGTTCCAAACAAACGGCATCAGCCATCTGTATGGATAAAGCATTCACACACCAAATCTGTGAAAAAGAAGGCATTCAAATGGCCAAATATCAACTCATCTCATCTGTAGATGATGTTGACTTTGACAACCAACAATACCCCGTTGTGATTAAACCATCACGAGAAGGCTCATCTTTTGGAATTTCCTATGCAGATGATAAAGCGTCACTCATTGAAGGTATTGAAACAGCCCTTAAATTTGACTCAAGAGTCCTGATTGAAGACTATATTCTCTCACAAGAACTCTCAGTTGCAGTCTTACAAACCAAAGATCAAACTCTTGTTTCAAGACCTGTTCAAGCAACACGATTCAACGTGATTGCAGATTTTGAAGAAAAATATATCTCGGATCAACAAGAAACACTTTACGATTTACCTTATTCACAAAGTGTGATAGATCGTGTCATGGAAGAAAGTAAGTTTATCTTTGAAGTGCTAGACTGTGATCATTTATCAAGAATTGATTTCTTTGTGACTGAAGATGAAGATGTTTACTTCAATGAAATTAACACCATTCCAGGATTCACAAAATCATCTCTATACCCATCTATGATTGAAAGAGAAGGGATTCCTTACAATCGGATGTTAGAAATGATGATTGAAGACATCATATTATAATAAAACACAACCGCACTGTTTCATAATTTGAGACAGTGCGTTTTTATTTATTCATCATTGGGCCAATCATCTTCTGTGATGCGTGTATAGATAGAAGTTGTATATCCTTGGTCTTTGTTTTTGAGGTTCACAATTTCTGTAATCATCAGTGTATACTCTTGAACTTCTATGATATCTTCACTGTTATAGTCTAGATAATTCATGATGCCAGTTTTTTACTTCATCTTGTTTTAAGTTTGAAATTGTTATAGTCTCAGTGTATTTGGATTTATTTTGATTTGATTTAAGTTGGATGCCTAACACTGAATTATTTAGAAGTGCATCATTTGCAAGATGGATTAAAGCCACTGCGGTGTCAAAATGTGTTTCTAGTTGTGTAATGCCTAAGATACTTGAAACAGGCTCTGTTACAGTTCTTATGGTGTTAGATATCAAAGAGATGTCATTATCATTACCAAATGCAATAGAAGCTGCATGATCTGTGACTTCAAGAATAAAGTCTTTACCAGTAACAACAACTGTAGCTTGTGCAAGTGTTGATGAAGTTAAAAATCCAGCAGTACCACCTGACACGGCAACACTGCCCACAAACCTTGCTAATTTACAACCATCACTGATAATCGTGGCGGATGTTTCAAGTGTTTGAAATGTATCGGCTGTATCATTCCATGCATCTGCAGTGACCATGGCTTGGTCTTGTTGAAGGATTGCCTAGGCTCTTTTTGCATCAACGCCGTAGTGATTTGCGAGTGTTTTTATCTTTTGTCCGACAGGTGCTTTGTCGAAAATTCTTGTGATTTCATCTTTGTCATAAGCGTATGTGGGTGTAAAGAAGTTTAAGTTTACTGTTTTGGATTTTGTAGGTTTAGTGGCTTCTAGTTCTAAATTTGTGGCATCTTTTTCTAGGGTTTTCCAGGCGTCGATGAGTTTTTTTATTTCTTTATCCCATTGATTATAATCATACTCTCAGGCATATTCTAGAAGTTGATCCGTTTGATAGCCAAGTGACACATAGTCTTCGCTTATGCGATAGGTGTCTTTAATGATATTTTTTTCTGTATTAACTTTAGAAAATAACATGATTGAAGAAGAAAGTGTCAAAAACAAGATGAGCGTGATGATGAGATACTTCCTGTGTTCTTTTTTCATCGCATATCTTTATTTATATTCTTATGAATAAAAATATAAGATTTCTTTCTGGGATATCCCTTTTCTTAATTTCATTATACAAAATAGTGGATAACTAAGGTATATGTTAGAAATCAATTTTTATAGAAAATGGGATAATCATTTATATTTAGGTAAGGGAAGTTGGTTTATTTTTATTTATTAGTATTAAATTGTGTTAATTCCACAATTCTTAAAAAGAAAAGGACCCGTAGGTCCTAAAGTTTAATCTGTAATAATGTAAAGTGTTTTACCATCAACATCATAGAAATCACTTAAGTAGAATGTTTCAATCGTGTTGCCTTGTTCATCTTGAAGTTCTTTGATGCGTTTATTACCTTCACCTTTGATGTGTGCTGTAATATAAGGACTTAATTCAGATTTGAAACCATCTGCTGTTTTAAATGAGTACATTAACTTACCAACGCTATAGTCATAAACCACTGCATTCCAGTTCGCATTTTTAAGTTCTGCAAGTTTTACATTACGTCCTTCAGGTAAACCTTCAATTTTGTCTACTTTGAGGAAGTCGCCAATATTTCCTTTTGCTTTATCGAAGCTGTAGGTGAGGTTAATGTTATAACCTTGTGCATAGCTGTGAACTTCTG
>CAYSBB010000019.1:1499-5826 GCA_964429205.1 uncultured Erysipelothrix sp. | reverse complement strand
GGTCCAAAGATCCAGGATGGATCGTAGAGACGTTTACCTGATGCTTTAACTCCTTCAAGCTCAAATTCCATGGTATCGGGTGCTTTAATGAGTTTTTCTGGGTCTGGGTATTCTTTATATTTTACATTAATATATGTTTTATGATTTTCTTGAGAAATTTGAACTTCAGATCCTTTAAATGCTTCAAGCTCAGGAGGTGTTGCAGGTACTAAACTTGCGTACTCAGCTTTAACAAAACCTGTTGTGATAAGATCTTTGTTCATGCCTTCAATCGGTGTTTGGTAGGGGAATGTGCCAAGAATGTGTGTAATTTGTTTGACACTACTTGGTTGTTTAATCGCAACCCCTGGTCCAAATTCATCTTGAAGTGCATCAAGTGTGAATGAGTTTAATCGTGCTTGTAATTGGAAATTTTGTAAGGCGGATGAGTGATATGCTTTTCCGTCTTTTTTGTTTATGTAGCTTGAGTCAAAACCTGACCAACTTGCGATTGTGAAACGATCCGTTGCGGTTAGAAGGAGTCTGTCTTTTGCACTTCCTTCAGGTACGTTGAAGTCTGATGCTTCTTCACCCCAGTTTGTGGTTCCAGTTTTTGCATAAACAGGATAACTTCTTTGAAGGTATCTTTCAACACCGCCATAGGGGTTTGCATCTACAACATTTCGCATTGTATAAGCGGTGAGGTAAGCTGCAGCATCTGAGATGACTGGAATCTTCTTGTGAGGTGATTGAATCACTTCACCAGTTGCCAGGATTTCAACTTCACGAATTGTATGGGGTTTAATATAATTACCACCATTCATAATCATGGCTGTTGCTCCAGCGAGTTCTTGTGTTGTTGTATAGAAGTCACTACCACCAATAGAGAATTGTGAGTTAAATTCATCACGACCTTTACGGTTACTGCCAATGGCTTCAAAGTAGCTGTCTAAACGTTCTTCATATTTTCTAAATCCGATGGATTCAGCATAATCTGCATATTTTGTTTTACCAATTTTTTGCCATACTTCGTCGAATGTCTTAACAGCTGGAATATTATAGGATTGGTTAATGGCGGTTAAGATTGGAACTTGACCGTGATAACGTCGATCCCAGTTGTTTAAGTGTTTATTGGTTCCTGCCCATACATAAGGTTCATCTGTAATGACATGGCTTGTTGCATAGCCTAAGTATTCAAAGGCTGGTGCATAAGCGATGAGTGGTTTTGCGGTTGATCCTGGTTGATAAAGTGTATCAGAGGATCTGTTGTTGATACGTTGGCCGTAATATTCATAACCACCAAAGCTGGCAATGATTTCACCCGTTTCATTGTCGATAACGGTTGCGGCCAGTTGCATTTCTGAATCATAAGCACTCTTAATATCTAAATAAGCAATTTCACGATTTTGTGCGCGGTCATATTGTGCTTGAAGTTTTGGGTTCATGGCAGTTTTAATGACCATGGCGTTGGATGCTGGATTTAAACCGGTAAGCTCTTCAACTTCATTTAAAACAAGGTCAATATAAGCTTGGTTTGGTAAAGCATCACCATATGATTTTGATTGTTCAACAAATAAGTTTTCTAAAGGAACAGTAAGGGCTCTTTCAAGTTCATCATCTGTAATATAACCATGGAAGTTCATGAGTTGAAGTACAGTTTCTGTTCTTTCTTTTGCTAATGAGAGTTTGTAGTATGGTGTATAGACGTTTGGTGCATTGATAACACCAGCTAAGAAGGCAGATTCTACCAAGCTTAATTCTGATACGTCTTTATCGAAATAATATTTGGCTGCTTTTTGTACACCTAACATGTTATTTCCAGCACCATAGTTAATGATATTAATATATTTTTGGAACGTTACTTTTTTATCTAGAATTTTATCTGAGTTAATGCGTGTTGCATAATAGATTTCATTCACTTTACGTTTGATACCACCCACGCCCGTTGCTTCTGGGAGAGTTGATTCGCCTGTAACAGTATCTTCATGAGTGAAGACAACATTTTTTACAAGTTGCATATCAATGGTTGATGCACCACCACCATCAAAGGTGAGGTTAAAGTTTGCAATTGAACTGATCGCATTATCAATAAGTGCATTAGAGAATCTTGGAATATCAAAGCCGTTATGTTCAAAGAAACGTGAGTCTTCAATTGAAACAAATGCATCTACTAGAGATTGTGACACTTGTTCGTACTCAACATTTTCTATGAGCTTTGCGCCAAGGTCGTAAATGACATTGTCTTCTGCATCCAGTACAACCGTAGAGTTTTGGGCATTAAAGGTATCAGCAGTGATTTTTTGTGTGGTTGCGATGGTTGATGTTACAAAGACACTGATCGCAATCATACCAATTAGAAATCCAAATGCACCAAAGCTTAAGATTCCTGCGACAACACGCATAAACAAACCTGCTTGTTTGCGGTTTGGATTAGGCTTGCGTTTACTTTTTTTCTTCTTATTTTTATTCATAGTACCTTTCTGAGTAGGTTCTTGTTCTTCGGAAACTTCGTTAGTTTTTAATATATCAAACTGTTTTGTTTCTTCGTCATCGTTTCCTACTGGAAGTTCTTTATGTTCTTTCATAGTTTCTCCTCAATCCTGTGTGCTTGAATTACACTAATATAATCACAAGGGATTTGATATTTATAAGGGATCAAATGACCCTGCGTTTGTATCCATTTATAAGGGATCGATTTTCTTTTGGTATTTTCAATATAATTTATCGCTTCGTCTGCATATACTAAATAGGTTTCATCCAGTGTTGTAAAACGGATGATTAGAAATGCAATTGCCTTATGTGAAATTACCGCTTTTAAATGATCAATTTGATGCTCGTGAAGTGAAGACAAAGGGAACGCTGTTTTGTTTTTGGTTTCTTTTGCTTCAAAGTCGATTGCGATGCCTTCATAAACACCATTATAATCAGTGGTCGAAGCTTGGCGATAATAAGCTTCTGTAATCTTAGCCTTATTTCTTGCAGGATAATCTACACGCACAACTTGAATCGGCGTTGGTTTTTTATGAACCACTGCGATATTATGCGTATTATAGTAAGTATTTGAAATGTTAATATCTTCTTCAAGTCTCATCCCTCTGTTAGAGGAGAGATTGCTATTTCCATTATTAATTTTTCGTTTCTTACCACTTGGATATTGTATCATGTAATCACCGATATTATTATACAATAAATGTGTGAAAAAACATAAAATTATGGTGAATTTCAGTCAATTCCAATAGAACGCTTTAAATAACTTGAAACATGGTGTATCATTTGAGATAATAGTAAAGGATAAATAGGGGTGAATTCATGAGTCAAACATTAACAACCAAAGAAATTTTGGAAACTGAATTTAACATCGATTTTAATGGCTATAGTGCACAAGAAGTTGATGCATTTTTAGACAGAATTATGCAAGACTATAATACTTTTAATCAGTTGATTGATGAACAAAAAGAATTACTTGAACGCTATGAATCAACACTTGATAGACAAAAGAAAGTGATTCAAGAACTCCAAGCGAGAAATCGTGCTGAACAAGCAGTAGAACCACAACCAACTTATGTGGATCTATTAAAACGAATTTCTAGATTAGAAGAAACAGTGTTTTCTAAAGAATAAAATAAACTGACACAAAAAATAATCGCTGGCTTATGCTAGAGGAAAGTCCATGCTCGCACCGTCTGTGATGATGGTAGTGTTTGTGCCTATTGAAAAAATAAGATAGGGGATAGAGGCATCTATTACGGCAGATAACAACCTAAGGGAAACTATGGTTCGCATCTTGAAAGTGCCACAGAAACGATACAGTTTAGAAATAAACTGGGTGGAACGGGTAAACCCCGCAAGCGAGAAACCCAAAATTGGTAGGGGAACTGACAAGTTCGAATTCGAAGAACGCGTCGGACACGAAAGTGTAGATAAATGATTATTTTCAACAGAACATGGCTTATTGCGTGTCTATGCACTTTAAAAGCAATTTGATTTGCTTTTTTTTATTCTTTTTTGCAGCATTGAAAAAATACGTGATGATTGGTATAATCAAACTGAATACCTGTGTTTATTAATAAAAAGAAGGTGAAATCTTGGAAAATATAGCAAGTCAATTAAAACAAGCGCGTCTTGACTTAGGAATGAGTATTGAAGATGCGGTAACAAAATCGAAATTTACTTTAGCTCAGATTAAAGCCATTGAATCCGGAGATCTTGATTTTTTTAAAGCGGATCTTTCTTACTTCAGCTACATGATTCGTTACTACTCAAATGTTTTACATTATGATTACGAATTACTCAGAGATGATGTTGAAGCTATTGTGGCACAAGATGAGTTCACACAAGAAATTGAACA
>CAYSBB010000019.1:0-1399 GCA_964429205.1 uncultured Erysipelothrix sp. | reverse complement strand
TCAACCACTTATTTTAAAGATGATGAAATTGTCGTCAAAGAAAAAGCCAGTGAAAACAAGGAAATTATGTTTCACTTAGGTAAAATGCTCGGTAACGAGTTTTATGTGAATGATCAAAAAGTAGAACTTGATGAAAATATTCAAAACAACGCTGGTGTTGTTAAACTTTATTTCAAGTTTATTAAGGAGAGTGATTAGTTTTGAATATCGCAAATCGTTTAACTTTATTTAGAATCGCATTAATCCCAGTGATTGTATTGGTGTATATCTTCCCATACAATCAATTTGGAATTGAAGTTGGATATGAGACTGTCGGACATGTTATTTTAACACATCAAAAGATTGCCATCTTTGTATTATTTGCGGTGGCATCCTTTACAGACTTTTTAGATGGCTATTTAGCCCGCTCAAGAAATATGATTACAACATTTGGAAAATTCTTAGATCCAATTGCGGATAAAATGTTAGTGAATACACTTTTCATTCTCTTTGCGGTAGAAGGTGTTGTACCTGTTGTGGCTGTTATTATTATGATTTGGCGTGATACGATTGTTGATGCACTACGCATGTTACTGTCTCAAAAAGGGATGGTCATGGCTGCAGGTTATCTTGGAAAAGCAAAAACAGTTTTCCAAATGCTTGCGATTATCATGGTCTTATTAAACAACTTACCCTTTGAATTACAAGGCATCCCTATGGCATCAATCATGGTATGGTTCGCAACATTGCTCTCTGTACTCAGTGGTGTTTCATATGTCATGCAAAGTCGTTCATTTTTCGCATATGAAGCTTAGGGAAATTACTATCTATAGACATAATTATTATGGGAGGTCTTTATGAGTAAGAAAAGTGATGATAAAGTATTGGACGCAACCCTTAAAGAAATTGAAAAACAATTTGGTAAAGGGTCTATCATGCGTCTTGGAGATCGCGCCAACGTTGATGTTGATGCGATCAGCTCAGGTTCACTGAGTTTGGATGCTGCCCTTGGCATTGGCGGTTATCCAAAAGGAAGAATTATTGAAATTTATGGTCCTGAGTCAAGTGGTAAAACCACTTTGGCCCTGCATGCTGTTGCAGAATGTCAAAAGGCAGGGGGACGCGCTGCATTTATTGATGCTGAAAACGCCATTGATCCACTTTATGCGAAAAACTTAGGGGTTCAAATTGATGACCTCATTCTTTCACAACCTGACAGTGGGGAACAAGCACTTGATATTGTTGAAGTCCTTGTTAGATCTGGTGCTGTTGATTTGGTTGTAATTGATAGTGTCGCTGCCTTAGTACCTCAAGCTGAACTTGATGGAGAAATGGGCGATGCACAAGTGGGACTTCAAGCACGTATGATGTCAAAGGCAATGCGTAAACTTTCAGGTGCCATGAACCGCTCTGAAACAAC
>CAYSBB010000018.1:10535-16686 GCA_964429205.1 uncultured Erysipelothrix sp. | reverse complement strand
AAATCTTTTCATAACCATCAGGTGTATGTGAATAATCAACCACAACTTTAAAGTCTTGGTCTTCTTCCACAAAGTTCATGCGCCCCTTTATATCAGGTAAATTATCAATCAAGGGTGACATTACCGAAATGTAATATCCTGCTTGATCAAGAAGCGCCAACATTTGTAGTGTATTATAAACATTAAATTCACCCAAGAGATTTGTTTTTACAGGATAGGATTTGCCCTTATGTAAAATTGTATACGTTGAATATTCATCTTTCACCTCAACATCCACAGCACGATAGTCTGCATCTTTATGAAGAGAAATGGAATATTTATGCGGATGATCTACTTCATCATAAAGTCTTTGACCATATTCATCATCAATATTGATGACCATTTTACCTTCTTCTTTTAAGATATCAAACAGATGTTTTTTAGCCTGGTAGTAATTCTCCATGGTGCCATGATAATCCAAATGTTCCATACTTAAATTGGTAAAACCAATCACATCAAAATCAAGTTTATCAACACGTCTCATGTCCAAACCTTGACTTGATACTTCAAGTGATGCCGTAATCACGCCATCTTCACACATCATATCTAAATAATGATTCACATGGATAATATCAGGGGTTGTGAGTGAGTTTTCTAAAACTGTTTCATTGTATTCAACGCCCAAGGTTCCAATATAGCCAGAACTTTCTCCAATGTCATCTAAAAAATAATGTATGGCACTGGTGATGGTTGTTTTACCATTGGTACCGGTCACACCAATAAGCTTGAGTCTTTCAGAAGGTTTGTTGAAGTAATAATCAACTGCCTCTTCTAATGCTGCATACACATCATCAACTTGGAAATAAAATGTATCCTCATCCTTATTGGGGATGTCTTTTGAGTGAACAATTGCCAGTGCACCTTTTGCGACGGCTTCATCGACGAAGTCATGTCTGTCTTTTGAATAGCCTTCTATACAAAAAAACACACTATTTCGCTTCACATCGCGTGAATCTGTAGAGAGTGATGTAATTTCATATTTTGAGTTCAAATCTAAAAGATCTTTAAATATCATAAGGTCAAATCCTTTCAAATTCACATTTATTATAGCACTTATTCACATGAAAAAACACCCTCAATTAAGGGTGCTCACTTCGAACCGCTTTCAATGCAGACGACCAGTTCAAGAGTTGTGTCAACATATTGGTCACATCATTTTGATGATAATCCATTGGTTTAAAGGCTTTTTGGTCTTCAAAATCAACGTTAATAGAAAAGGTAACCATCCCTCTAACAGAGGCCAAACCTTGTTCAGCATTGATGAGTCTTAAGTTTTGAATGGCTGATAAACCACCCAATCCCCCAAAGCTCACATAACCCACTGCTTTATCGTGAAGTTCTTTCATTAAGTAATCAAGTGCATTTTTAAAGAAGCCTGGTATGGCACGATTATATTCCGCACTGATCATGATATAACCATCAAAGGATGCAATCTTAGATTGCCACAAAGCGATATCTTCTTTTTGTTTATCCGTTGATGCTTTACCAAATAAAGGTAAATCATAATCCGATAGGGTTACAATTTCAAACTCAGTATTTGGATGTCGTTTCAGTGACTCTTCTAACATCCATTTCGCAATTTGATCAACATTACTGTTTTCTCGCATACTGCTGGACACAATAGCAATTTTCATAATTTCCACCTCATTATAGTGTAGTTTATGATGTTGAGCATTTTAAATCAAACCTATTGCCCAAAGTAAAACCCATGGAAAAATACCACACAAGGCCCCTGCGATAACATCTCTTAGAAAATGTACGCCCCCTAAAAAGCGACACAATGCCAAGATAACTCCAAAGACTAACAATACTGAACCAAGGATGGGTTGAATATAAAAGATGCCACTTGAAATCACAAAGATTGAGAAAACATGACGTGATGGAAAGGATGCTCCTTCTGTTTCTTTTTTTAAAATTGGCTCATAATCAAAGACTTCATAGGGTCTTGGCGCATTGAGTTTTTTTCTGAAGACACTTAATATCACAAATGATATCATTGGTACTACAAACAAAAACCAAAAGCGTGTATCTTTTTTATAAATGAGCATTAAAAGTATGACAGGGTATAAAATATAAACCAAAGTCGTAATGCTTTGATTTAAAGCAATAATTAATTTTGCGATATTTGGACGCGTTTTAATACGATTTACCATTAAGTCCATAAAACCACCACTTTCTAGTAAAAATTGATGTATGTCAATTTTGAAACATCAAACACATGATATAATAGAACCATCAAAGAAAGAAGGCGTAAAGATGATTCAAAAAAAATATTCAGAATTAGAAGAAGAACTTCAAATGATTGTGCCAATAGTAGCACGAGTACACGGTGATGCACATCCTGAGTTTCACGAAGTAAAGCGCATCTATGATGAAATTCATGACAATATTGATAATGCATCTTATGATTTCGCATCATCATTTCAGTCACTTCGTGATATCACCCATAACTACGAAATTCCAAATGATGTATGTCAAACATACGAAAAAGTTTATACTTCACTCAAAGCACTTGATGAAGCACAATAAGGCAGCTAAGACTGCCTTTTATTTTTGAATAAATTGAATGTTTGGATTCTCTAGATTCACATCTTCAAAAACCTCAATTAAACTTTGTCCATAATCCCCTAAGTTTTCAATTAAAGTTTGAGCATGCGTTAAAACAATAAGCAACTTTTTATCATACACACTCAAAACATCATAAAGCGCATCAAGATTCATCCCATAATAGTAGGGTAAAGCCAAGTTAATTTTGAGATATTGATGTAAAAACACTTGAGATGTCATATCTTGTCCATTTAAATTTACTTGTTTCATCATTCATCTCCATATAAAAGTTCAAAGTTTTTATAATGATCATGGGTGTAATAGATTAAACCATCATCTGAATAGACAATACGTTTTTCATTACGATAACCTCCCGCATAATCAATATCCGCTTCATAATAAGTCCTGCCCTCTTTAAGCGGTAGGGCTTTTTCTCTGTTTCTAAAAACATCGCCACCAATACTTTTTTGATCAGTTACATCCCACAAATTACCTTCACTGGATTTCCATCCCAATTTCATGGCTTCACTTTTTGTTATGTAGTTATCAGGCAGTGTTTCATAAGTCACTAAATACAGTGATACCGCTTCTTTTGAAGTGTAAGATCCTGATTTATCTAAATCTTTGGGTTGGTTAAAGTAAAGTTCATACCCAATAAAAAGACCCGCAAAAACTAAAAGTCCTAAAAGTGACAGTAATTTATGTTTCATATTTTGTTTTTTCATCGTGCACCTACAACTTTATGAGGCACATAATGGGCTTCTAAACGTTCTATTTCATCATCTGTTAACTGAATTTCTGTTGCGAAAACGGCATCTTCCAATTGAACCATCTTTGTGACACCCACTACAGGTGCAGCAACGACCTTTTGGTGTAGAAGCCAAGCCAGGGAAATTTGTGCCATACTGACCCCGCGTTCTTTCGCAATATCAGATACTGCTGATACCACAAGCATGTCGTGTTTTTCAGTGGTATCATATTTCTTTTTTGCAGAAGCATCCGTTTTAGCGCGTTTAGAATCCGCATCCCAAAGTCTTGCAAGACGTCCTGCCGCAAGTGGGCTATAAGGGGTCATGGAAACATTTTGGTCCAAACATACAGGAACCAGTTCCCTTTCATCCTCACGATAAATTAAATTATAATGATTTTGCATAGAAATAAATTTTGTCCAACCATGCTTCTCAGCCACAAACTGTGCTTTTTGAAATTGATAAGCATACATGGATGATGCCCCAATATATAAAACTTTACCAGAACTCACCAAATCATGCAGTGCTTTCATCGTCTCTTCAATGGGTGTGTTATAATCCCAACGATGCACAATCAATAAATCAATATAATCAACATCCAAACGCTTTAAACTTGCATCCACCTCTTGCATGATGGCTTTACGTGATAAACCACCCGCATTGGGTCCTTTTCGCATCGTTTGAAAGACCTTCGTCGCAATGACCACATCTTCCCTTTTCGCATAATCTTTGATGGCGCGTCCTAAAATTTCTTCAGAAACGCCCAATGAATACACGTTGGCCGTATCAAAAAAATTAACTCCCAAATCAAGGGCTCTTTTAATAATTTTACGACTTTCAGTTTCATCTAAAATCCAATCATGAATCCAGTTTGTATCCCCAAAACTCATACAACCCAAACAGATTTTTGAAACTTCAAGACCTGAATTTCCTAACTTTACGTACTCCATATCAACACTCCTTAAAATACAGATGTACACCTATCATATCATAATCACAGTCAAACAAAATCATGTGTGACTTTAAAGGTGCTATACTGTACCAAGGAGTGATAAAAAATGTTAATTGATTACCACGTTCATTCAACCTATAGTGATGATTCTAATTATGAAATGGAAGATGTTATCCAAGATGCGATAAATTTAGGTATTGAAGAACTTGTATTTACAGACCATGTTGATTATGGCGTTAAAGTTGATGTGGGTGAAACACCCTTAAAATTATATAAAGGCAAGCCTTTCTTGAATGTTGATTATCCCAATTACTTTAAGGAAATTACACACCTTCAGAAGAAATACAAAGATCAAATCACGATCAAAAAGGGCTTAGAGTTTGGCATGCAAAAACATACCATTGATCGCTTTCAAAAGTTATTCGACCAATATGATTTAGATTTTGTGTTACTATCTGTCCATCAAATTGATGACTTAGAGTTCTGGCTGGGTGATTACCAAAAGGATAAAACTACCCTAGAAATCTATAACGGGTATTATGATGAACTTTATGAAATCATACAAAACTATGATGATTATTCATGTCTTGCGCATTTTGATTTAATCCGCCGTTATGTGGATGATAAAGAAGACTACTACGAACAAACAAAAGATCGTATTGACCTTATTCTCAATCATTTAATCAAACACAATAAAGGCATTGAAATCAACACATCACATGTGCGTTATGAAATAGATGACACAACCCCTTCTAGAAAAATACTTGAAAGATATTTAGAGCTTGGTGGCACCATTATTACCATCGGCAGTGACTCACATAAAAAAGAACACTTAGGCTTTCTTATTGAAGAAAGTAAAGCATATTTAAAAGAGATTGGCTTTAAATATTTCTGTACTTACGACAAAATGAAACCGAGTTTCCATGCCTTATAAAAAATAAAACAGACACACAGTCTGTTTTGTTTTATATTATCTAGTTTTAACGTTTTCATAAAAGATTGCAGTTGCAGCATGGGCGTATGGAATATATAAAACATACAGCCAAGCCGAAACCACAAGTCCCAAGATTAATAGTCCAAGCGCGATGATGGGGGCTGTTTCTAAAAAGAACACACCCACAAATATGATGAGATAACCAATCCATGGACGGATATAATAATTTAGATTTAATTGAAGTAAATCCATCTTATACCCTTTTGTCTCATCCACACTTTTAATAATCGCTTCTCGACCATCTTTAGCACGGCCATCTTTAAGAATAAAGTACGCAAACGCAAACATGTAGCTCACCACAATTTGTAAGAATAATCCAATAATTGGCAGTAAGAGTAATAGTGAGAAGATGAGTGATGACACCACTGAAATAATGAGAATATCAATGAAGTGATGACGTATCATATCAACCACATTTTCAAATCTTAATTTAGCATTCATTTGAATACTGTTAAGTAAAGCCATTAAGAATCCTGCATTCATCGCACTAGAAATAAAACTACTGACTAAAATCGCAAATGAGCCCCCTGTAGTGAAGCGCGCCATATACATAATGTATTCAGGTGTCACTTCTAAATCCATAAGCTTATATGATTCCACAAAAAGTGCCATCGTGTTGTTTGTTTTTAAAAGGATGCTGACCATAAATTCAACGGCCCAAATAATGGCCATCACTGAAATAATGGAGAGCCACTTCCCTTTCATGAAAGTTTTTGTTTTTTTGATAATGTCTTTTCTATCCATTTTTATCTTCTCCTAACGTCTTTTTAATTATATCATCTGATTTGATGATTTCAAAAATATTTAAGACGCGTTTAAATGTATGAGTTTCTTTCTATCAAGTAATATTTGCCACGTGGCGATGATCAT
>CAYSBB010000018.1:0-10435 GCA_964429205.1 uncultured Erysipelothrix sp. | reverse complement strand
AAGATCAATGTTGTCAGTCCTGCATGAAAGAGTGTTTTTCTTAAGACATGCTCCAAACGCTCATAATTTTTTCGACTGGCACACATTATCTTATTTTAAACGCAAAATCATGCAACTTCCTTTATAAACCACTATAATAATGCGTATATTTTTGGTATTATATACAAAGAAGTCATATTTTTTTACCCTTTGAAAACGGTTATACGTTCATAAAAAACGTTTAAACGCTTTTGAATCACATGCTTGTGAGAATTTCAGTAAAAGTGTTAAAGTATCATTCTAGAAAAGTTGAGGAGATAAAGATGAGACTTGATAAATTTTTAGCCCATAATGGATATGGCACACGAAAAGATGTTCGTAAGATGGTTAAGGACAAGCATGTTTATGTAAATGGTGATATCATTACCGATCATGGTTTTCAACTTAATTTAGAGCAAGATGAAGTTCGTGTTGGTTTTGATACCATTGATTATACTGAGAATGTATACTATATGCTCAACAAACCACAAGATACCATCTCATCAACTGAATCAGAAATGTATCCTTCAGTTTTAGAACTGTTAGAAACACAACGCACTGATTTAATCATCGTGGGAAGACTTGATGTTGATACAGAAGGACTGCTTCTCATCACAAATGATGGTCAATTCGCACACCAAATCTCTCATGGGAAAAAGAATATTTATAAAACATATTATGTTGAACTTCAAAAGCCTTTCAATAAGAAATACTTAGAAATCTTAACACAAGGCCTTGAATTAAGTGATGGACCTGTTAAAGGTGCAAAGGTTGAACTCATTGATGAGATGCGCTTATTACTTTCAATCAGTGAAGGTAAATACCACCAAGTAAAACGCATGATGCATGCTTGTGATAATGAAGTGGCGTACTTAAAACGTATTCAAATTGGTAGTTTAATGCTCGATGAGTCCTTAGATCTTGGCGCATCACGCTTATTAACAGATGAAGAAATCGCATTACTTTTAAAGGGGGATGAAGTATTTGAATAAAGATTTAATCACCAGATGGCAAATTTCACTCAATGAAAATCAAGATGTCATTTTGAAAAGAAAACTGGTACCCATTGACAATCCCATCAATTATCTATTAGAAGAAGATGGCGATTATCAATATACGACTCTGCATCTATTTGATAGAACCTTCAGCGTTGTGTATAAAGAAGAAGAAAAAGACACGCACAAATCCGTGATCTATGTGGGAAAACTTGAAATGATGGATGACACGCAAATTATTTTAGATTTAACCAAGGAAGATGAAGCATACATCGATATCCTCGCAAATATATTTTTAAAAGTAGACACAACAACAATGCACTAATTCAAGAGAAGCCTCTTGAATTTTTTTATTTCTAAATATGATATGATAATAAAGGAAAGAAGGTAATTTATGATCATTCAATCAAAATATGAACACATTAAAGATGCAAAACATGCTGTAATGCATCCTGTTTATAAAGAAAAATATGCTTGCAGTAAAATTTCTGGGATTCTGGATTATGACTTTACAGGACAAATCGACAAGGATTTAGGAAAAGTCACAAAAATCCATACTTTAGGAAAACTGGATTATCAATATATTTATTTTGTGGGATTGGGTTATAAAGATGAAGCCACACCACACAGTTTAAAAGAAGCATTCGCAGCTGCACTTAAAGAAATTAAAGAAGACCATTTGGTCATTGATTTAAAACGTGCACTAACCGATACACTAACCTTTGATGTGATTGCAGAAAGCTTCACAGAAAGTGCGCTTTTAGCACTTTATGACTATAAGAAAGTCGGACATGATTCGAGTACTACTTTTGAACTGCTCGCTAAAGAAGACGTCAAAGCTGCTATTGAAAAAGGTAGTATTATGGCCAATGCCATTAATCGTGCCCGTACTTTAGCAAACACACCTTCAAACTTACTCACACCACTTGATCTTGAACAAGAAGCTTTAAAACTTTTTGAAAAAGAAAATGTTGAAATGACCTTCTTAGATAACGCTAAACTTCAAGAAATGAAAGCAGGCGGTATCTTAGGGGTCAATAAAGGCAGTGCCTTAGAAGCACGACTCATCGTTTTAAAATATAACGGTAATGGCGATGAAGATTACACAGCCCTCATTGGAAAAGGTGTGACCTTTGATACTGGTGGATATAGTCTTAAACCAGCCGCTTCTATGGTCAATATGAAAACTGATATGCACGGTGCTGCGAGTGTCCTGGCTGCATTTGAAGTGATTGTGAAGAAGAAAATGAAAGCCAACGTCTATTGTATTATTCCAACCACAGAAAACATGATCTCTGGCGATGCCTATAAAGTCGATGATGTGCTGACCATGCTGAATGGTAAAACGGTTGAAATCACCAATACAGATGCTGAAGGGCGCTTAATCTTAGCCGATGCCCTCACCCATGCACAATCTCTGAACATTACAAGAATGGTTGATGTCGCAACCTTAACCGGAGCATGTGTTGTGGGTCTTGGTGGGGATCATACGGGTGTTTGGGCCAATGATGAAGCTTTCTACAAAGCATTCTCTGATGCATCAGAAAAATCATCAGAACTGACATGGCGTATGCCACTTCATAATGTTTTCAATAAACCTTTAAAATCAAGCATTGTGGCTGATATGGTAAACTCAGCAGCGCCTAAAGGTGGTGGTGCAAACGTTGCAGCAAGTTTCTTAAGTGAATTTGTGAATGATGATGTTGCGTGGATTCACCTTGATATTGCGGGAACATCTTTCACAAAAGAAACAACACCCCTCACACCTAAAGGTGCAACGGGTGTCATGGTGAGAACACTTGCGAATTTATTTGATGTATAAGAACTCTTAATTGAGTTCTTTTTTTATTTTGGACATAATAAAAGTCTCCCTAATGAAAGAGAGACTCATGAATATTAATCTGAAAAGTCGTCGAAGTATCCTTGGATATAGACAACAGGGGTTCCTTTATCACCTGAACCACTGGTTAAATCACAAAGTGATCCTACCAAGTCAACAATACGTCTTGGGGTGGTACCTTGTGAGAGACGATCATCTAAATCATGAGATTCAGATTTACTTTTAATTTCCTTCGCAAGGGCTTCACTGAGTGCTTCACCACTTAAATCTTTATAGTCATTGTCGGCCAAATATTTAAGTTTGACTTCATGGGGTGTTCCTTCAAGACCCGATGTAAAGCCTGGTGCTACCGTTGGATCTGCAAGCTCCCAAATTTTACCCATGGGGTCTTTAAATGCACCGTCACCATAAACCATGACTTCAACAGTTTTACCTGTTTTTTCTTTCATCAAGCTTTGAACTTTGTTGACCATTTCAAAGTTGTCTCTTGGAAAGAGTTTGATGGATTCTTCAGTTGATTTATTCGATCCTAAAAGACCATATTCATTATTATATCCCAAACCATCAATGGGTTTGGTAAGAATATTGTCTAAGCCATATAGTGTTTTGACACCGGCTTTTTCTAAGACACGTTTAGTGCGTTTGTTACTGTGGATGTCTGCAGCTAAAACGGATGAAGTATAATCAAGAATGGTTCTTGCATCATTTGAGAAAATGATTTCTAATTCACAATTTTCTTCTGCGACAATGTCTTTGTAATGTTCAATATAATCCATTCCTGTAAAAGGATGCGTTGTATCTGGAAAATGTTTTCTAAATTCAGATAGTGTTAAAACATCGCTATAAGGGTTAATCCCTGAAGCGTCCAGTTGATCTAAAGAAATTAATGCATTTCCAACTTCATCAGATGGGTATTGGAGCATCAAGACTAATTTCTTAGCCCCACGTGCAATTCCTCGTAAGATGGTTGAAAAACGATTACGTGAAAGAATGGGGAAAATAACGCCAATGGTATCATCTCCATATTTTTCTTGAATGTCTTTTCCAATGGCACTGACACTTGAATAATTTCCTTGTGCACGTGCGACGATGGATTCAGTCATCCCAATAATGTCTTTATCTTTAATTTCAAATTTTTCTGCAATACTGGCTTCAATAACGCTATCTACAACAATTGAAGCTAAGTCATCCCCGTCCCTAATAATAGGACAGCGAATGCCACGCGAAACAGTTCCTACTTTTCTAATCACCGTTATACGCCCTCTCTTTTTTAATCGGTGTTAAACACCGCAACAATAATAGCATATAATCATGCCGTCTTCAATGAACTACACAAGATATCACAGTTTTTTCGGACCATGCTTTTGGATGATGTCATCATATTTTTTTAATAATGCTTGTCCCTTATCTGTAATCTCAAAAGTTCTTACTGAAAACATGTTTTCTAAATCATGCTCAGAAACATTTCTTTGAATATGTATCATTAGTTCTGATTTATTACCAATCAGTGGTAAGTGTAAGGCCTTTAAGATATTTTTCAATTCTGGAATATTTAGTTGATTTAAAGATGCTTTCGCATTAAGTTTTATGATTAAACTTTTATCCATAAGTTTCTTCAAGCTATCATCATGGTTAATGCCATAACGATATTCAAAGTAATTGGTAATGTGTGATTCAGTATTATAATTTCCTAAACCAACACGCCATAAAAGAATGATATCACCTGGAAAAAGAGAATCTTCAAGTTCGGTCATGTTGAATTTGGTGACTTTTGAATAGGGAAATTTTTCAGGATGTTTTTCCCAAAGGTCTAAATCACGATCTGGACTGATATAAGGTTGGTTGGGATAGTCTTTATAAAGTGGATGTGTTATTTTTTGTTTCATCGTTATGCCCCTTTCAAGAATAAAAAAGAGATGATTCAAAGACCATCTCTAGATTGTACAAGTTATTGTACGCTTACTTCGCCGCTGATTTCTGCACCTTCAGCATCTTTATCTAAGTCTGCTGAGTTTTTGTTTTCTTCTGAAGCAAAGATTACGTTACCTTCAACTTTTGTTCCTACAAGTGTAAAGCCATCTGCATGAACTTCAACATCGCCTTTGATGGTTCCGTAGAATACTGTAAAGTTTTCTGATTTAACCACAAGTTTTGGTGTTGTAAGTGTGAAGTTATCTATGATGTTGAATTTATCATCTTGTGTATGAAGTGCAAGTTTACGGTATACTGCGTTTGCTGCATCACCTTTGTCATGGAATTCACCATCTACTGTAAGGTCTGAATCAAATGTAATGTCAGCTGTTGCTGCTGTAATCCAGTTTCCATTTGCTCCTAGTGAGTCAGCTAAAACTGATCCTTGATCTGTAATTGAAGCGACTGAATTTGTATCTGGTGTTTCTGGTGTTTCTGGCTTTTTGCTTCCGCAACCTACCAAGATTAAACCTAAGCTTAATAAAACTATTAATTTTTTCATAAAATTAACCTCCTCTTAGACGTTTAATATACACCTAATTCAAATATATAACAACAAATATGTTCTATTTCAAAGAGATTTATAAGTGAAATTGCTAATTTATGATACAATATTATTTATGAAAGGTGATGAAATTATGTTAGATAGAGAACGTGCCATCCATCGCTTTATGGAATTGGTACAAATTGACAGTGTCAGTTTAAATGAAAAAGATGTTGCTGCTTACTTAAGAGCCTACTTTGAAAACTTGGGATATACCGTCATTCATGATGACAAATCACATGAAAATGTCCCACAAGCAAACACAGGAAATATCATTGTGAAGATTCCAGGACGTGGTGCTAAAGCACATGAAGATACCATCATGCTTCAAGCACACATGGATACAGTAGAACCTGGTGAAGGTGTCAAACCACAACTTTCTGAAGATGCAAACTATATTACATCAGATGGCACTACTATTTTAGGTGCAGATGATAAAGCTGGTATTGCACAAATGATGGAGGTTGAAGCTGTTTTACGAACCCATGAACTAGACCATCCACCGTTAGAATTTCTCTTTACCATTTCTGAGGAGATTGGACTTTTAGGTTCATTTAACTTAGATAGTTCACTTGTTGATGCAAAGATAGCTTATGTATTAGATGGTGATGGAGGTCCTGGTGCTGCCATTATTGGAGGACCTGACTATTATGATATTGTTGGATCCATTAAAGGACGCGCAGCCCATGCAGGTGTTGCACCAGAAACTGGAATCTCTTCAATTCAAGTTTTATCCAAAGCGATTGCGAATATGAACTTATTAAAAATTGATGAAGATACCACGACCAATATTGGACGTGTTATCTGTGATTATCCCACAAACGTTGTGCCTGAAATCACACGTTTTGAAATGGAAGTAAGAAGCTTAGATGCAGATAAAGCACTCAAACAGATTGATCATGTTAAGAAAACTTTAGAAGAAGCATGTGAAGCATTTGGTGCGACACTTGAAATTGAAGTCTCAAAATCACTCAGTGCATACAAACACAGTGAAGATAATAAGGTACTCAAACTCTTCAAAGATATGTGTGATCGTCACAATCTAGATTATCGCCCCATGGTCATTCGTGGTGGTACTGATGTCAGTGGTTTAATGGCCAATGGCATTGATGCAATTTGTTTAGCGACAGGTGGCGAGTATGCGCATGAACTCAAAGAACGTTTAGACATTGAAGAATTCATGGAAAACATTCAACAACTCATTTGGTTAATTACGGATTAAGCATTTAAAAAGTGAAAGCTCTAAAACTTTCACTTTTTTTATTTCTATGACTCTTTCATAAAGATAGATACCACAATACTGATAACCCCAAACAACACGCCAGCTATAGGCCAAATCACCCATGTTTTATCCCAAGCATCATTCACAAAGCTCAAGCCTAAATAAAGTGCCGTCGCACTGAGCCAATAAATGCCTGCAATACGTCCAAATATGGGCGCTTGTTTCTTTTTAAGGGGGGTATAATCATCAATTTGAAGTAATTTCTTAAAAGATGATGCTTGTATACTGGTATTCACAATTCCTAAAACACCCAGCGCGACAAATAAGAGTAACAATGGCACACTGATAACATTTAAAATTGTATTATCAAACAGTGGTGCTAATAAAACAGGAATCACTGCGATGATGATTAACATAACACTCAGTGTAAAATGTCGTCTATAAATAGGTTCAAAGTTTTCACGTCTTAATTTAATGGCACCTTCTACTCCATATTCTAAATCAAAGGGTTCATCACTTAAAAACTTATATTGTTTCATATTGAATCCATTCATTATGAATAAACCAACTCCCACCGCAACCAATAAGAATAAGATGGTTGCCCCCATGGCACTGACTTGATCATCGGTAAAAGAAATAAAATTCACGTCTTTTAGATTGCCCAGTAATATGAGGGTAATGGGTGAAATAATTATTAAGAATACGCCCAATGCCACATCTTTTGCTTCTTTTTGTGTATCTTTAAGAAACTTAAGTGCATATTCTAAATCCACACTTTTTGTTTTATTTAATGCATCATCATTTAAGTATTCGGGCACTTCCATATCTTCACGCATCAAATAATCAATGCTGACTCCAAATAGATCACTCATCAACATAATCTTATTCATATCTGGAATGGACTGTGCCCCTTCCCATTTTGAAATAGATTGTCTTGAAACTGATAGTACTTCTGCAAGCTCTTCTTGGGTCATGCCCAAGCTTTTTCTATGGTGTATAATTTTATCTGCTAAAATCATATACATACCTCCTTATTTTCTACCTAAATTATAAGTAGAAACACCCTTTACATACCACCAACTCATGTTGTCAATGTGTTAACTCACAGTTGCAAAGACTTATTCTTGCGATAATTCAAACATATATGTCATAATAAATAAAAGAGGAGCAAGATACGTATGAAATATAAAGGAAGACGCCAAAGTAGTAACATTGATGATCGTCGTTCAAGAAACGCTGCGCCTACCGCATTGGGTGGTGTTGGTTTAATTGTAGCACTTGTTTTTGCAATATTAAATAAAGATTTGGGTTTACTCTTAAATTTAGGCATGAATCAGTTGGGTTCAAAAAACACGAATATTGCCTTTGAAGAAACTGCGGAAGAAAAAGAACTTGCTGAATTTGTATCTGTTGTTTTAGCTGATACAGAGGATGCATGGCATCAAATCTTTGAGAAATACAACTTGACCTATAAAGAACCAGAAATGGTCTTATTTAAGAATCAAGTTCAAAGTGCTTGTGGTGTCGCATCTTCCAATACAGGACCTTTTTATTGCCCTGCTGATCAAAAGATTTATATTGATCTTGCATTTCATCAAGACTTGAAACATAAATTTAAAGCCACCGGCGATTTTGCGATGGCTTATGTGGTGGCCCATGAAGTGGGACATCATGTTCAAACATTAATTGGGATTACGGATGACGTCAACAAGTATCGCAATAAACTCTCAGAAAAAGAATTTAATAAAATCTTAAAACGCCAAGAACTCCAAGCTGATTATTTGGCAGGGGTTTGGGCCTATTATTTAAAACAAGAGAATTTACTAGATGTCAATGATATTAATGAAGCCATTGAAGCTGCAGCTTCAGTGGGTGATGATCGCATTCAAGAAATGAGTATGGGTTATGTTGTGCCTGATAATTTTACCCATGGTACTTCCAAACAAAGGGTAAGGTGGTTTAAGGAAGGTTTTAAATATGGCGACCTTGAACATGGGGATACGTTCAGTCTTGATGAAAATGAGTTATAAAAAAAGGCCGTTTGGCCTTTTCTTATGCAATGGAAGCTTCGTAAATTGCTTCAATACTTTCATCTAACATTTTGTTGAAGTCTTCATCAATTTGATTTGCGCTTAAGCCTTCAGTAAGAGCACGCGAGAAGCTGGCAATTGCACCATGGTTTTCTTTCAGTAATGCATTTGCTTTATCACGTGGATAGCCACCTGATAAGAAGACAACACGCATGACATTTTTATGCTCTACCAGTGGTTTGTATAAATTGGCTACAGTGGGGGGTGTGAGTTTTAACATCACTTTTCTATCGCCTAATTTATCAAGTGCAAGTGTCATGAGTTCTAAGAGTTTTGCTTCAATTTTTTCTTTATCTTCTGAGTGAATGTCTACTTCTGGCTCAATGATGGGCACCAGACCATGATCTAAGATGGTGTTACCCACTTCAAATTGTTGATCAACAATATCTTGAATTCCTTTTTCATCATAGGCTTTGATGACTGAGCGCATCTTTGTGCCAAAGATGTTTCTTTCTTTGGCTGTTTTAAGTAGTGCCTCAAGTTCTGGCATGGGTTTCATCAGTTGAACCCCATTCTTTAAATCTTCAAGTCCTTTATCTACCTTTAAGATCG
Organism: uncultured Erysipelothrix sp.; assembly: GCA_964429205.1. Taxonomy (GTDB): domain Bacteria; phylum Bacillota_I; class Bacilli_A; order Erysipelotrichales; family Erysipelotrichaceae; genus Erysipelothrix. Next base: position 1,203 of record CAYSBB010000018.1, on the reverse strand, counting down.
GCACAATGCCTTTTTCTTCCCAAAGATAGTCTGCTGTCAGTTTTCCTTCAATTTCTGCATTCATGGTGTTTTCAAATAAGATAGCCGCCAAAATGCGATCAGATGTAAAGGATGGAGAGAGAATAATGCGACTTCTCATTTGATGAATTAAGTCAAACATTTCTGCCTCATCTTTATATTGGTCTTCATTAACACCATAGAGTGCCAATGCTTTTGGAGTACTACCACCACTTTGGTCCAGTGCAGCAATAAAACCTTGTCCGTTTAACATACGTTTTTCTTGTGATGTATTCATTTGTATCACTCCTTCTATCTTTATTATAGCGCGATTCAAAATGAATTTCATGAATGAGACAATAGAATTTCAATTATAATTTTGAAATGACTTCTTTTTCTTCATCTGTAAGTTCAAAATCAAAAATATCAATATTGTCTTTTTGTCTATGATTGTTGTGGCTTTTTGGGATCACTATCACATCACGTTCAATTTGATATCTTAAAATCACTTGTGCCCATGACTTATTATATTTTTTACCAATCTCCATTAAGATTTCTTTTGCATCATCATCAACACGGGTTAATGGTCCCCATGCACTGACCGCAACATTTAGTTTTTGTGTTTCTTGAATCAGTTCATGATTCCATTTTCCAGGATGTGATTCAATTTGATTGAGAACGGGTTTAATACGCGCTTTTTCATAAAGTTTTTGAAGTTGTTCACTTTCAAAGTTTGAAACACCAATACTTTTAATCAACCCTTCATCGACTGCTTTTTCCAGTTCTTGCCAGACTTTTAAAATTTCTAAGTTATTATCCCATGGATGATGAATTAAGTATAAATCAATATAATCTGTATTGAGTTCCTTTAAACTCATCTCAATGGATTCAAGTACATTACTTTCTGAATCAATGTGAGGTGATCTTCCTGGTATTTTAGATGTAAGATAAAAGTCTTCTCTTGGATAACCACTTTCTTTAATGCCTTTTGCGACGACGGCTTCATTACGATATGAAATGGCCGTATCAAAATGACGATAACCATTTTCAATGGCCATTAAAACTTCCGTTGCGTCCATATTAATGGGTGCTTGATACTCATGGTTTTCCTTACCAAATGTGTTGGTTCCAGATCCAACGATATCAATTTTGTGTCCATCATTTAATGTTATTTTCTTCATAGTATTTGCTCCTTTACAAATGCTT
>CAYSBB010000017.1:10149-17900 GCA_964429205.1 uncultured Erysipelothrix sp. | reverse complement strand
GTTGATCGCTTTGGGGGAAGTTTAGAGCAATACCAAGAATTGTGGGATTTGGCTTATCGTGATTGCGAAATGCGTCGCGAAGAAATTGATGCCATTTACCACAGTGTAAAGGGATAGACCTTAGGCGCTTTGTCTTTAAAGACAAGGCGTTTTTTTAATGTTGGATGTTCAATTTCAAGTTCACTGGCGAAAAGGGCAATTTGTTGGCCCGCAGATGAATGGAAGTTATAGCGCGCATCACCCCATAAAGGTGTCCCACGGTGCGCAAATTGAACCCGTATTTGATGGGAGCGACCTGTGATGAGTTTAATTTTTACATAACTTAAATCTTCTTCAGGGTGATAATCGACCGTCAATACTTTAAGTTTTGATTTTTTTCCTTTGGGATGGGTTTCATCCACCACATAAGATGTATTGGTTTTCTTATCTTTGTATAAATAATCAATATAAGTTCCTGGCTCAACTTTGCCTTTCGCAACGGCGATATAGACTTTTCGCCATGTGTTCAGCCTTATTTGATTACTGAGGCGTGATGCGGCTTTGCTGGTTTTCGCAAAGACCACAATCCCTGAGACGGGTCGATCCAAACGATGCACAAGGCCTAAAAATACATTGCCTGGTTTTTTATAAACCTCTTTAAGGTATTTTTTATATTTAGACAGGGTATCAAAATCGTTAGAACTGTCTTTTTGAATGGGTTGGTTGGCATTTTTTCTTACAACCAGTAAATGATTATCTTCGTAGTATATCTTCATAAAGTGACCACCTCGTTGTACTACCCAATTTTAAAAGTTGATTGTTAACTTTTACAGGCACCGCAATTTGATGTGAATCAAAAGCACCATGATGTATGTGATGTTTCTTAAATTTCTTTTGTAGGATTGTTTTGACTGTTTGGTGTGACAAGTTTGTGGAGTAGGTATTCACAATAAAGTAAACTGCCTTTTCATCCAAGATGTCACAGGCTGCATCTAAAAGCGCATCAATCTCATTTTCAATCTTAAAGATTTCACCCTTGGGACCCCGTCCAAATGAAGGGGGATCCATGATGATGGCATGATATGTATTGCCACGTTTCTTTTCGCGTTTTAAAAACTTCAGCACATCTTCAACAATGGTTCGAATGGTTTTGTCTTCAAGACCATTCAGTGCAATGTTTTCTTGTGTGCGTTTGATGGCTGATTTTAAAGCGTCAATGTGGACTACTTCTTCAACATTTCCCATTGCCGCTGCAATGGTGGCACCACCTGTATACGCAAAGAGGTTTAAGATGCGTAGTGGTTCATCGTGTCTTTTTGAAACATCTTGAATGAAATCCCAGTTTACGGCTTGTTCGGGAAAAACACCCAAATGTTTGAATGAAGATGGGGAAAGATTGAGTTTCATATTTTTATAGTTGATGACCCATGAATCGGGTAAGTCTTTGTGGACCCATTTTCCATTTTCAAAAGACCCGTCCAGTTCAATATCTTTAAGTGTAAGGGGTCCTGTGGCGGTGGGTTCAGGTCTTTTAAAGATAAAATCCCCGAAACGTTCAATTTTATAGCCCTCACCGATATCTAAGGCTTCATATTCTGACCAATTTTTTGCAATTAACATATTTATATCATCCTTTAGCTAACTGTATCATAACAGGTTTTTTCAATCAATATCACATGGTTTACCCATGACTCTATGGTATAATGTTATAGGTGATTTCATGAGTATTTTTGATGGTTTAAACAAAGAACAAAAACAAGCAGTCCAAACCAACGCAAAGCATGTGCGTGTGATTGCGGGTGCCGGTAGTGGTAAGACCCGTGTCTTAACAACGCGTATTGCGCATTTGGTGGAAGAAAAAGGATACAACCCTAAGAAAATCTGCGCCATAACCTTTACCAATAAAGCAGCCAACGAAATGAAAGATCGTATTGAATCGATGTTGGCCCCTGATGTTGGTATTTTTGTGTCGACCATCCATGCGCTTTGTGTGCGCATTATTCGTGAAGAATACGAAGCCTTAAGTTTGGTGCGTAACTTTACCATTTTAGACCAAACTGACCAACAAACAATTTTAAAAGAAGCCTACAATGAGTATGGTCTTCAAAGAAAAGAACTGTCATATCGTGATGTCTTAAACTATATCTCAAATAACAAGATGGCTCAAGTGTCCATCAAACAAGCTTATAAAATGGCAGGTTCTAATTATTATGAAACACAAAAAGCGAAAGTCTATGATTACTATGTGAACAGACTCAAAGATATCTTTGCGCTTGATTTTGATGATTTACTTTTAAAGGTTGATGTCTTATTTTCAACCAATGAAAAAGTCCGCACAAAATGGCAACACCGTTTTAATGTGATCTTGGTGGATGAGTTTCAAGATGTCGACAACATTCAATATCGTATTGTGGATAATCTTGTGGGTCATGAAAATGAACTCTATGTGGTAGGAGATCCTGACCAAACCATATATACATGGCGTGGTGCCAATGTGGATAATATCTTACACTTTGATAAAACATACCCCAAGGCAGAAACCATTACCTTACATGAAAATTATCGCTCAACGCAAAACATTCTCTATGGCGCAAACCGTCTGATTCAATTTAATCCAGATCGCTTAGAGAAAGATTTACATTCAAATAAAGGGGCAGGAGAGCCTGTTATTTATGCACAGCGCGATGATGAAACTGATGAAGCCCACTTTGTGGTTTCACAAATCAAGAAACTTCATGAAGAAGGGGTCTCTTATTTGGATATGGCGATTTTATATCGTTCTAACTATCTTTCAAGAAGTTTTGAAAAGATCCTCACAAACCTTCACATCCCTTATGTGATCTTTGGGGGCTTAAGGTTTTATGATCGTCAAGAAATTAAAGATGTCATGTCTTATTTACGTATGGTTTCTCATGGTGATGATTTGGCCCTCAGACGCTCAATTGCAGCGCCAAGACGGGGTGTGGGTGAAAAGACTTTAGAAACTGTCTTTGAACAATCTAAAAAAGAGAACACTACCATGTATGAAGTCATGAAGAACATGAAAGAAGAAAATAAAGGAAGCAAACGGGTACATGAATATGTGGCACTGATTGAATCCTTTAAAGACTACTATGAAACAAACAGATCCATTGAAGATTTAATGGTCAAGGTCTTTGCGGAGTCTGGCTTACGAAAAGAATTTGATAAAAAAGAAGAAATTGAACGCATTGAAAACGTGAAGTCTTTAATGGGTGAAGCCATTGAGTTTGAAAAATATAATGAAGATGCAAGTCTTGAAGATTATGTTCAAATGGTATCACTCTATGGCGATAAACAAGAAGTTTTAGAAGGCGACTATATTCGTTTGATGACGGTCCACGCTGCGAAAGGTCTTGAATTTGATACTGTCTTTTTGGTGGGGATGAATGATCGCGTGTTCCCCAATCAGAACAGTATGAAAGAGGGACGCGAAGGTTTAGCAGAAGAAAGACGCCTTGCATATGTGGCAATCACACGTGCCATGCATCGTTTGATTATTACATCCAATGCAGGCTTTAACTATGTCATGGGTGTTCCAAATAGGGCATCTCGCTTCATTCAAGAAATGGGCTATGATGAACCAGTAGAAACTGCTCAAGATAAAAAAATAAAAGAACCACGCATTAAACCCCGTGCCAATGCACGCTACAAACCAGCTGATGTGGTGGTCCATGATGATTTTGGGGAAGGCATTGTGCTTTCAGTGGATGGCGCTTCTGTGAAAATCGCATTTAACTATCCCTTTGGGACCAGAACCATCCTCAAACAATTTGCGGGTTTAAGATTGAAAGGTGATTTAACATGATCCAAGAAAAAATAGAAGCACTCAGAAAGTTTATTCAAGAACATAATTATAATTATCATGTTTTAGATAAACCTGTTATTTCTGATTATGAATATGATGAAAAATTTAATGAACTGATTAAACTAGAAACAGAACACCCAGAGTTTTTTGATCCAAACTCTCCCACACAAAAGGTCGGAGGTCCTGTCTCAGATCGCTTTGAGAAAGTGACCCATGAATTTCCCATGCTAAGTCTTGGCAATGCCTTCTCTTTAGAAGACATGCAAAGTTTTGACCAAAGAATTAAAAGAGATTTTCCTGATGCACATTATACTGTTGAATTAAAAATTGACGGTTTGGCGATGTCATTAACTTATGAAGAAGGAAAACTTGTAAGAGGTGTTACCCGAGGTGATGGACTTGTGGGGGAAGATGTCACACAGAACATCCGTGTGATTGATTCTATTCCTTTAGTGTTAAATGAGCCGGTTGACATTACTTTAAGGGGCGAGGTCTTTATGCCCGTAGCTTCTTTAATGCGTCTGAATGAAAGACGTGCTGAAAATGGTGAAGCCCTCTTTGCGAATTGTCGTAATGCAGCATCAGGTACCATAAGACAATTGGACTCGAAAGTGGTCGCAACACGTGGCCTTGATGCTTTCTGGTATACGGTGGTCAATCCTGAAAATTATGGTCTTACATCACAAAATGATGCTTTAAAATATTTAAAACATTTGGGTTTTAAAGTGAACCCAGAAGTGAAGACCTATGAAACGGTGAATGAAGTATGGCATCGTATTGAAGAAATTGAAGTGCTTCGTTCAAGTTATCCTTATGAAATTGATGGCGTCGTCATTAAAGTAGATGAACTTTCTTATCAAGAAGCTTTAGGCTATACCGTAAGAATTCCACGCTTTGCGACATCTTATAAATTTAAAGCAGAAGAAGTGGAAAGTGTGGTAGAAGATATTTTCGTAACTGTAGGTCGCACCGGTAAAATTACACCCAATGCGAAATTAACGCCAGTCCTAATCTCTGGATCTACTGTGAGTTATGCCACACTTCACAATGAAGATTATATAAAAACCAAAGACATCAGGATTCATGATCATGTGATTGTTAGAAAAGCAGGCGAGATCATTCCTGAAATTGTCTCGGTGAATTTAGAAAAAAGGGATAAAGAAAGTCTTCCTTATGTTTTCCCTAAAACATGTCCTGTATGTGATGGAGAGTTGGTGCGCTTTGAAGGTGAAGCTGATACATACTGTATTAATTTAGAGTGTGATGCGAAACTTGCGGAAGCCATCATTCACTTTGCATCTCGTGGTGCCATGAACATTGATACATTGGGTGAAAGACGTGTCTATCAACTCTTTGAAAGTGGTCTTGTGAAATCAATCTTAGATGTTTACACTCTGAAAGATAAAAGAGACAAGCTTTTAACTTTAGAGAAAATGGGACCCAAATCTGTAGATAAATTACTGGACGCAATTGAAACGTCAAAAAATAATGAATTAGACAAACTCTTATTTGGATTGGGGATTCGCCATGTTGGATCGAAAACCGCAAGTATTCTAGCAGCACATTTTAAAACCATGGACGCATTAGTTCATGTTCAAGAAGAAGAATTACTCAAACTTGATGAAATTGGAGATGTGATTTCTAAATCCGTTTCGACGTTCTTTCATGAACCGCATAACTTAGCGTTAATTGAAAACTTAAAAGCAGAAGGCTTAAACATGACGTATGAAGACACAGTGACTTCTAATGCTTATGAGGGAAAACGCTTTGTCTTAACCGGAACCCTTTCTACCATGACCCGTAATGAAGCCAAAGCAATCATTGAAAGCTTGGGTGGTAATGTGGTGGGCAGTGTCAGTTCAAAAACTGATGTGGTGGTTTATGGCGAAAGTGCAGGATCAAAACTCACAAAAGCCCAAGAGCTGGGCATTACCACATGGACTGAAAACGAGTTCTTAAATGAGGTGAAACAATATGAAGTTTAAAAAGATGCTTATATTACTGGTGCTTTTACTTTCAATCACAGCCTGTACAAGGCGCGTTGAGGAAGAGGAAGAGACGCCAGTTGAAATTGTAACCAAGGCTCAAGAAGGTGAATACCAAGTTATTTCGCCCTTTAAACCATCACCCTTAAGACAAATTCATGCGATTTCATATCGTGATAATGATGTGATTGAATTGGGACGTCGTATTTTAGAAAAATCAAAAGAACATTTTTCAATTAAGAAATACTTTGTGTCTGAAGGACAAGTCATTGATGTGGATCGTTTCTATGATCTCACCATCTTTAAAAGCGATAATAATCCAGATGGCCTCATGACAAAATATGAAACTTTAGATATTGATGGTGTGACCTTACAAAACCCCATCTTTATCTCAGATATTTTTGAATTTGATTTTCATGAATTTGATAATCCCGATACAGTCGCAGGATTATCCATTGCGCTTGTCTTAAAGCGTATGCAATTTATCGATGAAAAAACAGGGGCCATGCATAGCTTGAGTGATGATGCACTGTTTAATGTGGGCCAAACTTTGGGACTGCAACTCACAGCGTATTTAAGAAGTATTGAAGGCATGAGTGATGTGCCTATCTATATTGGTTTATATGCTCAAACTTCCGATGTGGATAAATTACCCAATAATTATCTACCAGGTGAGTATATTGGAGATGGCTTCTCAAAAGATAAATCCATGCAGTTTAAACAAAATGATGAATCATGGATCATGCTCAGTGAACCTGAAGCAGCTGAACTTTTACCACAAATTGAATCCGCCTTTTACCAATTGAAACGACAAGTGATTGGTTTTGTGGGAGATGAATCTACAGCCCTCATTGGAAAAGCCTTTGTGGTTGAAAATAAACTCGACAGCATTCGTCTTGAAGTGAATACACCCGCAAGAACGTATTTAGAACTGTATGGTTTGGGACACTTCTTGGCACAAGAAATTGAAACACTGGGTAATTATGATGTGCCCATTAAAGTGGATATTAATGTTCTGGGGAAAACAAGAATGACCCTAACAAAAAAACAAGGTGTAAAAGCTGAACTGACAGTTTTTGAATAGGAGGAAACATGCGTAAATTTACAAAAGAAGAAATTGAAATTTTATCACGTGACTTAATGTTTACATGCACAGATGATGAAATGGAGATTATTGCGGACAACAGTCTTGGGTATTTTTATAACCTAAGTTTACTTGAAAAAATTGATACAGAAGGTGTGAAGGCACTTTCTTATCCAAATGAAAACATAAGACATACATTAAGAGAAGATGTCATCACACATACACTTGATCGTGAAGATGCACTGAAAAATGCACCGACACAAGAGGAAGGCTACATTGAAATCGTACAGGTGATTGATAAATGAAAAAGACATTAAAAGACAATCCTTATAATGCGATAGTGAGTGAAGTAAATCATGAAGTCAAAAAAGGAGACTTACCTTTAAGTGGCTGGACTGTTGCCTTAAAAGACAACATCAACATGAAAGACACACTGACTACCGCAAGCAGTGCGATTTTATCAAATTATAAATCTGTTTATGATGCAACCGTTGTTCAAAAGTTAAAAGACGCCGGTGCTGAAATTGTGGTCAAAACATCCATGGATGAACTGGGCATGGGTGGCACAAACCGTAATGCCTTAACCGGTCCTGTTTCAAACCCATATGATGAAACAAGAATCTCAGGGGGATCATCTGGCGGTTCTGCAGCCTTAAGTGGTGCACGTCTTGTGCGCTTAGCGATGGGTACTGATACAGGCGATAGTATTCGTAAACCTGCCTCATATTGTGGCAGTGTTGGTCTAAAACCCAGCTATGGCCGTATTTCAAGATATGGTGTTGTCCCTTATGCAGCATCTTTAGACCATGTGGGATTCTTTACTGAAAATGTAAAAGACGCTGCACTGGCACTTGAAGTGTTATCTGGAAAAGATCCA
>CAYSBB010000017.1:0-10049 GCA_964429205.1 uncultured Erysipelothrix sp. | reverse complement strand
GCATCCTTAGAAGAAATCATGATCAACACAAGAAGTGCTGGCTTCAGTACCTTTGTGAAAGAGCGTTTAATCTATGGGCAGTATGCGATTGAGAAACTACACCATGAAAAAGTATTCTTAAAAGCAAAGAAAGTCAGAAGACTTTTAGTGGAAGCTTATACAGACATGCTGAGTGATGTGGATGTGATTTTAGCACCTGCAACACCAAGTGTCGCACCTAAAATTGATCAAGCAAGTTTCGTAGTAACATCTGACATGTACCTTGTGGCAGAAAACCACATGGTCCTACAAAACTTCAGTGGAACACCCAGTCTTACCTTACCTTTAGGAAAAGAAGACGGCTTACCCTTTGGTTTAAACATCAGCGCAAACTATAAAGAAGATCATTTGCTACTCAAATACGCAAAAGAAATTGAAAGCTTAATTAACTGGAAGGGGGATTTTTAAGATGTATGAAGCAGTGATTGGACTTGAAATCCATACAGAACTTAAAACAGAGACAAAAATGTTCTCAGGAGCACCCAACAGTTATGGCTTAAATCCCAATACAGCCGTAAATGAGATTGATTTAGCCCTACCTGGCACAATGCCTCAAGTAAACACAAAAGCGGTGGCATATGGCGTTAAAATCGCCCGTGCACTCAATTGTGAAATTGAACCCCTCTTACGTTTTGATCGTAAAGGATATTACTATTCAGATTTACCCAAGGGATACCAAATTACTCAAGAATACTTCCCACTGGGTGAACATGGTTATTTAGACTTTTATGTTAAAGAAGATTTAAAGCGTGTTGGCATTCAGCGTCTTCATTTAGAAGAAGATACCGCCAAACAAAGTCACTTAGAAGATAAAACACTGATTGACTTTAATCGTGCTGGAACACCACTGGTAGAAATCGTTACAGAGCCTGATTTTAGAACCGGTGAAGAAGCCGCAAGCTATGTTGAGGCAGTAAGACTCCTTCTTATTTACTTGGGCGTATCGGATGGGAAAATGGCTGAAGGGTCATTGAGATGTGATGTGAATATTTCTTTAAGAGAAAAAAATACAGAAGCATTTGGCACTAAAGTTGAAATTAAAAACTTAAATTCTATTTCAAATGTTCAAAAATCAATTGAGTATGAAATTAAACGTCAATCAGCGCTTTTAGAAAAACATGAGACCATTGTCTCTGAGACACGTCGCTTTGATGAAAGACTTCAAGAAACAGTCCTCATGCGCGCAAAAGACGGTGTGATTGATTATCGTTATATTGTGGATGCAAACATTCCACCTACAGAAATTCCAGAAATCTATTTAACACAAGATTTAGAAGAAACACCGCTCAACCGCTTGAACCGTTTGGTTGAAGAAGTCGGATTATCATTTTATGATGCGAATGTTTTAATCTTAAATAAAGAAGTATCAGATTATTTTGATAAAGTTACATCTAAAACAAAAAATACAAAACTTGTGACGAACTGGCTCACTCAAGATTTACTCAGTGTTTTAGATCAAAAAGAAGACAAAACACTTGAAGCTTGGATTAAAGTGGATGACTTTGTGGATTTTATAGAAGCAATTGCGTCTAAAGAAATTTCATCAAGACAAGCCAAAGAAGTCTTTGCGGAAATGCAAAAAGGAAAATCACCCAAGAAGATCATCAAAGATAAAGGGATGGTTGTGGTATCTGATGAAGAGACGCTGATTAAGTGGATTGAAGAAATTTTAGAAGCCAACCCCCGCGCTATTGAAGATCATCAAAAAGGATTGCCAAGCGCTGTGAAGTTTGTGACGGGGCAAGTGATGCGTGTATCACGCGGTCAAGCCAACCCACAATTTACCAATAAGTTAGTCAAACAGATGCTTGATAAACATCTATAAATACATTAAAATGGTTATGCGAAAAGGAGGTTTTTAAATGGCTAAAAACCCAGTTAATAAAAAGCAAAACAAGAAAAAACACAGTATTTCATTTTATTTAATCATTATCAGTTTGATTATCTTGGCAATTCCCATGACCTTTTTGGGTGTTACAGGGATTAATTCACTCATGAATCGTGGAAAACCTGTGATTGGTAACAGGTTCTCAAATGACCAAAATCCTAAGATTGAAGAAAGTGATCTTGAAAGTTTAAAAGGAAGTCTTTCAACCATTGAAGGGGTTGAGGATGTGAAGCTTAATTTGGCAGCAGGGACTTTAAGGATCTATCTTTTAAATCCTAATCTCAATTCAGATGCTTTAAAACAAACCCAACAAGAAGCTTACGATATCATTGATGAGACTTTAGAAATTGATACCTACTTCAAAACAGAAGGCATCAAAAAACAGTATGATTTAGAAATTCATGTCTACAATCAAGAAAAAGTAACAGAAGAAACTGAAGCAGATTATCTTTATGCGATTTATGTGAAAAACGGGAATATGGAAAAACCATATTCACAAATACTCACCAAAGCGCAATCTGATGAAATGGTGAAATTCTTTGAAGAGGAAGAGGCATACAATTCTCAACCTCATGAAGAAGAACCGATTGAAGATGAAACAGATGCAGTCGAAGAAGGCGAATAAAAGCCTTCTTCTGAAGCTGTAAACACTTTCATTTAAAATTAATTAAAAACTTTTAAAAACCCCTTGACTTAACCTAGGGTCGATGGTATATTTAATGAGCACTTGCCTGAATAGCTCAGTAGGTAGAGCAACTGGCTGTTAACCAGTAGGTCGTAGGTTCGAGTCCTACTTCAGGCGCCATTTAAAAAATGGCCCGTTGGAGAAGCGGTCAACTCACCAGCCTTTCACGCTGGCATTCACGGGTTCGAATCCCGTACGGGTCACCAATTGTGATCAACACTCACCTTTAAGTGCAGGGTGAGTTTTTTTATGCTTTTAAGTCCGAAATGTGGTAAAATGAATCATAGATGGAGGACAAAATAACTATGCCAAAAACACAAGAATTATTAGATAGAAAAAATGTTAAACTTGAAGATACTTGGGATTTAACCCCAATCTTTGAAAATGACACTGCGTGGGAAATTGAATTCGACAAAGTCACTGAAAGTTTAAAAGAAGTTTCTAAATTCCAAAACACTTTAACCCAAAGTGCCCAAAGCCTATTAGAAGGTTTAAAGTTTAGAGATGATATGTCTTATCGTTTGGAACATCTTTATGTTTATTCACATTTAAACTTTGATACAGATACCACCAATGCTTACTACCAAAATATGGATGGTAAAATCCGTGGGCTTGTTTCACAGTTTAGCGCCAGCTTTTCATTTTATGATACAGAAATCTTGGCAGCCAGTGAAGAAAAGATTCGTGGCTACTTAGAAGAAAATGAAGCGTTGAGTTTATATAAACACCAATTTGAAATTCTCTTTAAAAATAGAAGTCATATCTTAAGTGAAAAAGAAGAAAGAATCCTGGCAAGTATGGGACAAGTCTTCTCAAATCCAAGTCAAACTTTCGGGATGATTAATAATGCGGATTTAAAACTACCTGAAGTCACAAACGATCAAGGTGAAAAAATTCAATTGACTCATGGTCGTTATTCACTCTTTATGGAAAGTCAAAATCGCGATGTCAGAAAAGAAGCCTTTGAAGGCATGCAAAATGCTTTTGGGGATATGAAAAATACCCTCGCAAGTACATTGTCAGGTCAAGTGAAGATTCATAACCTTAACGCAAATTTACGTGGTTTTGATTCGGCACGTCATGCAGCACTATTCGCAAACCACATTGATGAATCAGTCTTTGATGCTTTATTAAATGGCATCCATGACAACATTGATTTATTGCATGATTATGTATCTTTGAGAAAAGATGCCTTAAAATTAGATAAAATTGAAATGTATGACATCTATGTCCCCATGGTGGAAGATGTGGATCTTAAATTCACCTATGAGGAGGCACAAGAGGTCATTCTTGATGCATTAAAAGTATTGGGGGATGAATACCACTCCGTACTCAAACGCGCCTTTAAGGAGCGCTGGGTTGATGTTTATGAAAACAAAGGCAAGCGTTCTGGTGCTTATTCATCAGGTGTCTATGGTACTGCGCCTTATATCCTGATGAACTGGCAAGACAACCTTGATAATGTCTTTACCTTAGCCCATGAGTTGGGACACTCAGTTCACTCATACTTTACCCGTAAATACCAACCTTATATTTATGGTGATTATTCAATCTTCTTAGCAGAAGTGGCTTCCACAACCAATGAGAACCTACTTCTAAACTATTTACTTGAAGAGTATAAAGATGATGAAAAAGTGACTGCCTACCTTTTAAACCACTATCTTGATAGTGTAAAAGGAACCGTCTTTAGACAAACACAATTTGCGGAATTTGAACACTTAATCCATACACAAGACCAACAAGGTCAAACCTTAACGGCAGATTACTTAAACAATGCATACTTTAACTTAAACAAATTCTATTATGGTGAAGAAATCTCATCAGATGAGATTCAATATGAGTGGGCTCGTATTCCACACTTCTACTATAATTACTATGTTTACCAATATGCGACCGGCTTCAGTGCCGCAACACTTTTCTCAGAGACCATCTACAATGGTGGGGACGTTAACCCTTATTTAAACTTCCTCAAAGCAGGAAGCCATAAATACCCCATTGATGTCTTAAAGGACGCAGGTGTTGATATGACAGCTTCTACAGCCGTTGATACAACCTTAGAAACCTTTGGAAGACGTGTTAAAGAATTAAGAAAACTGATTGTGAAATAAAATCAAATAAAAATACCTTATCAAATGCGATAAGGTATTTTTTTAGATCTATTTTGATTGTGCTTCAACAAAGTCTTTAAACCACAACGCACTGCGTTTGATGTCTTCTTTATAGAGGTTGTAGACATTTGATGTGCGTCCTGGTCCAATGTTGTTGTGGAAAAGTTCAGGGGCTATTTGGTACCATTTGTCCCATGTGGATGCTGATTTTCCATAACTGATGGATTCACCTTCTTTTTGTGGTGCTGATGCTGCAGCGCCCCATAAGAAGCCTTTGGGGAATTTGAGTTCGATAAATTTCATAGTTCTCTTTTTATCTTTGATATAACTTTACAATACAAAAAAGATACGCCATGCAAGCTGTATCTTTTGAGGTATTAAACTTTTATAAAGTGTTTGATGATATCACTCACACATGCCTCGTTATATGTGTAAGGACTGATATAATCGGCACTTTTTTTAACATCTTCTACAGCGTTTTGTGGGGCGCCAGCATATCCTGCGATTTGAATCATGGATAAATCATTGAGATTATCCCCAATACTTAAAATCTCTTCTACTTTAATATTTAGAAGTTCTGCCACTTCTTTTATCGCAACGCCCTTAGAAACACCTTTTGGGTTGAATTCTAAATAGCGATTGGATGAATAAGAAATTTCTAAAGTATCTTTAATCTCTTGAGGCAACTGATGCTCTAAATCTTTTAAGTAATCAAGATCTAGATCTTGATAAAGAATCTTTAAGATGGGTGTATCTTTAAGAAAGTTGAGGGAAGTCTCATCACTTTCTTCAAAACCAGGGAAGTTTCGAATGTGATGTTTCTCATCATCATTTAAAAAATACATATAGGTGTGATCTTCTACGTACACATGCATCGTCACTTTTTCTTTAAAACCAAATTCAAAGAGTTTTGAAACAACGTCAAAATCTAAGGCATGTGATTTTAAGACGTGGTGATCTATGTTTCTGTGAATCATGCCACCATTATAAGAAATGGTCATGTCTTCTTCGTCAAATAAATCTAAGTCTTGAATGGTTTTTTCTAAAGAGTAGTAAGGACGACCAGTTGCTGGTATAAAATAAATGCCCATTTCTTTTAAAGTTTGTATGGTTTTAAAATCTTCAGGCGCAACATTTTTTTCTGCATCTAAAAGTGTTTCATCAAGATCAGAAATTACAGCTTTTATCATAAGTGCCTCCTAATAATTTTCGTAGTTGTATAAGTGTAGTACGCAATCTTTAATCACATTGAGTCTTAAAAACTTTGCTTTTTCAGTGATTTCTTCACTTACTGAGCCTGGTTGAAGCCAAAGGGTTTTGATGCCAAGTGTGAATGTTTCATGGAGATAGTCAATGCCAATACTGGGGTTTACAATCAAGATGACACAATCAATGGGTTTGTTTACATTTGATAATTTATCATAAATAGGGTGACCTTCAATTTCATCATATATTGGATTGATCCCATAAACATTTTTTCCTTTTTCTAAAAGTTTCTTAAAGATTTTATAGGAATAACGGTTAGGGTTATCACTCATGCCGATGATGGCATAGTTTTGGTGGTCATTTAAATATTGTAGTGCTTCTTTGTCCATTATGACTCCTTCGGGGTTTTATCGAACCATTCTTTTAATAAATCAATTTCTCTTTGGCGCATGCGATGGTCTAAATCACAAGATACGTGTTTTACATTCGCACCGTTTTTCTTTAAGCGTGCTTCTACTTCATAGGCGCGCTCTGGTGGAATGACCGTATCTTTTGTGCCGCTATGGATGAGAATTTCCATATTGTTTAAAGGCATCTCTTTTGTTTCTATATCTAAGTCCATGGGACGCAGTAAGATGGCTTTTTCAAAAATCTTTTCTTCATTTAAAAGTAAGGCAATAATGGCGTTGGCACCATTTGAAAATCCCATCGCCCACATTTCACCTAAGTTGTAGCGTCTTTTAAGCATGAGTAGTATTTTTTTAATGTTGGTGGCTTGTTTCAGCATGTCCTCTAAATCAAGTAAGTCATCTTTATGTCTGACCTTCGCAAAGCGTCTTTTCCCATGACTCACCACATCACCCCTCAGTGCGAGGTGGTTCATATCTGGCGCAACAGACTGTGCTAAGTGAATCAGGGAGTTTTCATCGCCTCCTGTGCCATGGAATAAAACCAAGGTCTTATCGCTCCCGTTGTGTTTATAAGTGTGATACATGTCTCTCTCCTTTTATCTTCTATCTTTCATTATACCAAAATAGTCATGCTTTTTTTAAAGAAGTGATTTGGCGTAAAAAAAAGGAAACAGAAGATTGTTTCCTTGATTCATTATGCTTCACAGACAGCACAGAGTTTGTCTTTAGAGAATTGTTGTGCTGCGTTTGTGGAGTGTTGGTAGTAAAGTGATTTAATGCGGTTTTCCCAAGCGAACAGATAAAGGTTGTTGATGTCTTTTGCGCTCATTTTTGGGTTAACCATGATGTTGAGTGATTGTGATTGATCGATGAATTGTTGGCGAATGGATGCTTGATCTAAAACGACATATTGATCGATTTCACTGAATGTCTTGAAGACTTCTTTTTCATGATCACTTAAGAAATCTAAGTGTTGTACAGAACCATCGTGGTTTCGAATGTCTGTCCAAACATCACGGTTGTTTTTGCCTTTTTCTTCTAAGATGGCTTCTAAGTATGGGTTACGGATGGTGACTTTCGTTTTCGCAACATCCTTCACGTAGTTGTTTGACCAAATGGGTTCAATACTTTGTGATACTTGACCTAAGATGAATGCACTGGATGTGGTGGGTGCAATGGCTGTTAGTGTTGAGTTACGTCTACCATACCCTTTAAGAATTTCTGGCTCACCATATAAAGTCGCAAGTTCTTTTGAAGCTTCATGGGCTTTTGTTTGAATGAGCTTGAAGATTTGTGCGTTGAGCTTTGTGGCTTCCATACTTTCAAATGGAATCATTTTTGATTGTAAGTAGGAGTGCCATCCCAATGCACCAAGACCGATTGCGCGGTTTGTTTTGGCGAAGTTGTATGCACGTTCCATGTATTCAAAGGCTAAAGTATCTTCTTTTTCATCTGAATCTCTGAGTGCTTCTAATTTATCGATGAAATCTGTAAGGACTGCATCTAAGAAGAAGACCATGGTTTCTACGGCATCTGTATCTTTCCACTCATCGTAGTAAAGGATGTTCATGGAAGATAAGTTACAGACAAATGACCAATCTTCTGTTGAAGGAAGGGCAATTTCTGAACAGAGGTTTGAGTGGTTGATGCGTAAGTTTTTGTCTTTATAAACATCAACGGTATCTTCGTTTACGGCATCTTCAAAGAAAATGTATGGATAACCAATCTCTACACGTCTTTGAATGAGTTTGGCCCAAAGTGCACGCTTATCTGTGTCGCCTTCAACCATAGATTTCATCCATGCATCAGAAACGGTGACACCATGTGTTAATTCTTGGATGGGGTTTCCTTCTGTACCGATGTCTAAGAATTCATCGATATCTGGATGGTCAATGGGAAGATAGGGCGCAAAGCGTCCACGGCGTGTTGAACCTTGTGAGACCACATCAATGATGGTTTCGAAAAGTTTCATAAAGTGAACGGCACCACTTGAAACACCGTTATTGGAGATTTCTGCCCCGCGATGTCTTAAGGCCCCAAAGTAACCAGATGTTCCGCCCCCAAATTTACTCATCATCCCAACTTCAGCTTGTGTATAAAGGATGCCACCCATATAGTCTGGGATGTGTGATCCAAAGCATGAGATGGGAAGTCCCTTGTCAATCCCAAAGTTTGACCAGATGGGGGAAGACATGGAGTAATACCCTTTTTCCATGTAACCATAGAATTTATCCGCAAACCCATCAATTTTTAAGATTTCTTCTGCTTTATCGGCGATGAAGCGGACGCGCTCTTCAGCACTCACCCCTTCAGTTAAGTACCCGCGTGATAAGAAGTTTTTACTGTGTTCGTTTAACCATTTCATAATTGTATTCCTTTCAATCTATTAAAATAAGTCATCTGCAGTGATACTGCGTGTTCGTTTTGAGTAGTTGATGGAGCGTTTCACAAAGAAGTCTACGTGTTTTGTGGCGACAACTTCATCATCAAACCAGTCTGTTTCTTCAACTGCTTTTTCATCAACTTCAAAGATGCGTTCATATCCAACACTTTCAAGTGAGTTGTTGAGTCTATTTTTCACAAATTCTTTGACGATGTGTTTTGGCATGAAGTCTAAATCACCTTTTTCATAGATCCAGTCAATGACTTTCTCTTCTGCTTCGTAAGATTGACGACATGCATCATAGACTTTGTTTTCCATTTCATCATCAAACCATTCAGGATGTTCATCACGAATGATATTGATGAGATCAATCCCAAAGAGTCCATGGATTTGTTCTTCTTTAGATGTGGCTTCAATCGCATTACTCATTCCTTTAAAGAGGTTTTGGTATTTGTTGAAGCTCATGATGATTAAGAATTGTGAGAAAAGGGAAACGTGTTCAATAAAGAGTGAGAAAAGAAGGACGGATAAAGTATAGTCTTTGTCATCTTCTGTTCTTGCGAGTGCGGTACTCTTTGTAAGATAATCAACACGTTCTATTAAGGCAGGGATTTCATCAATTTTTTCAAATTCATGATTTAAGCCTAAGATTTCAAGCAAGTGTGAGTAAGCGTCGTGGTGTCGTACTTCACTTTCCGCAAATGTATACCCAACAGATCCAAGTTCTGGTTTTGGCATACGGTGGTATAAATCTCCCCAGAAAGTCTTCACTGCTACTTCAACTTGTGCAATCGCCAACATCGCATTTTTAATGGCGTTACGTTCTTGTTCACTGACATTAACCTTAAAGTCTTGAATGTCAGATGTATAGTTGAATTCTGTATGGAGCCAGTATGAGTGTTGAATGGCTTCCTTATATTCTTCAAGTTCTGGATATTCAAAAGGTTTTAAATTAAGTCTGAATTTAAAGATATCAGGACGTCTTGCTTGGCTGCGTTTTTCACGATAAAGGATATATGCTTTTGCGGTTTGTTTGTACTGTGAGTTCAGTAAAACCTCCTCAACGTAGTCTTGTACAAGCTCAACGGTTAAGTTTTCATAGTCATTTCTTTCAACAACGATTTCAAGCACCATATCGGTTAATGATTTCGCTTTTTCCAGCTCGAATTCCTTTGTTTGTTTTCCAGCTTTTTCTAAAGCACGGGTAATCTTCGCAGGTTCAAAATCAACGACCTGTCCGTCACGTTTTGTGATGTATTTTGGGTATTTCATAGTGTCTTCCTGGTATATTCTAATTGACTCATCAAATGAGTAAATATGATATACCTTT
>CAYSBB010000016.1:2938-18460 GCA_964429205.1 uncultured Erysipelothrix sp. | reverse complement strand
CAATATATAGTAATACACAAGAAAGGTTGAGACTAATGTCTCAACCTCTTTTTTTTATGTGTTATTCACTTTGTACTTCTTTGCGTCTTTGGATGACCCTTTCAGAAATATGTTCTGGTGCAGGATCATATCTTAAGAAGCTTTGTGTATAGGTAGCACGGCCTTGAGTAATGGAACGAAGATCTGAAAGATAACGTCCTACTTCCACAAGTGGTACTTCAGCTGTAATGAGTTGATCATCACCATTGACACTGTCCATACCCATAATCATACCGCGGCGTTTGTTTAAATCTCCAATGACCGCTCCTGTATAACTTTCAGGGGCTGTTACTTTGATTTCAACAATGGGCTCAAGTAGGATTGGTTTTGCTTGTGGCATGGCATCAAGATATGCCAAGCGACCTGCTTGCACAAAGGCAATTTCTTTAGAGTCAACATCATGGTACTTACCATCAACTAAGGTTGCTTTAACACCCACAACTTTATATCCTGCTAAGACACCATGATTCATGGCTGTACGAATACCTTGTTCAACAGCTGGGAAGTATTGACGGGGCACAGCACCACCAAATACCTTCTCTTCAAAGACCATTTCATCTGTATCAAAAGGCTCAAACTCTACAAATACATGGCCAAACTGTCCAGCACCACCTGATTGTTTCTTGTGACGTCCCTCTCCTGTTACTTTTGAACGGATGGTTTCACGATAAGCAATTTCAGGAATGGTTAAGTTTACATCAACATCATATTTGTCTTTTAACTTTTTGACCATGATATCTAAGTGTTGATCTCCCAGTCCATAAAGAATGAGTTCTTTTGTTTCTGGGTTATTTTCTGTGTAAGCACTGATTTCTTCCTCAATAACACGTCCTAGTGCTGTACTGAGTTTGTCTTCATCTTTTTTAGATGCAGGCCATATTGCCATACCCAGTGCTGCTTGTGGTAATTCAGGTTTATCAAAGAGTAATGGTTTTTCTCTTGTTGAGAGTGTATCAAATGTTTTTGAATGCTGAAGTTTTGTGACAGCACCAATATCACCTGTAAAGAGTTTCCCAACACCCAGTTGGTGTTTTCCTGAAACACTATAAAGGGCTGAGATTCTTTCGTTTTCTCTCACACGTTCATTATAGACAACTGAGTCTGTACTTAAGACACCACTCATCACTTTAAGATATGAAATACGTCCAACAAATGGGTCAACAATAGTCTTAAAGATTTGTGCACTGAAGTCTTCTTCTTCATTGGTGTTCAGTAGTACTTCTTCACCTGTAATGTCTTTAGCAACCACAGTTTCTCTTTCACCATAAGTTGGAAGATATTCTGTAATTAAATCAAGTAAACGTCTAATTCCAACACCTTTTTCAGCACTACCTGTAAAGACGGGTCTAATTTCACCGGTTCTAACACCAATGGAGACACCTTTTAGGATTTCTTCATCTGATAGATCACCTTTTTCAAAGTATCCTTCCATCAGTTCATCATCTGTCATCGCGACTGCTTCACAAATTTCATCCCAATGTTGTGCTACGATGTCTTTATACTCTTCTGGTACTTCATGTGGTGTTTCTGGTTTTCCATAGTACCACACTTTTTTACTGAGTAAGTTAATGGTTCCAATGACTTTTCCATCTTCACGTATTGGAATTTCAAATGCGATGACAGAGCCACCAAATTCATTTCTTAATTCTTCATAAATTTTATGGAACGATACAGATTCATCATCCATCTTGTTCACAAAGAAAATGGTTGGTTTATTATCTTTTTCAATCATTGAGAATGCTGTACGTGTTCCAATATCAACACCTTCTTTAGCATCCACCACAATTAATGCATTATCCGCTACTGAATATCCAGAAATGGCTTCAGACACAAAGTCTAAGTATCCTGGTGTATCAATCACGTTAATTTTTTTATCACGCCACTCAATGGGAACCAAACTCATATAGATGGATTGACCTCTTTGAATTTCCAAAGGTTCAAAGTCTACTGGTGAGTTACCACTGTTTGCTGATACAATTTTATCTACTTTACCTGTTTTATAGAGAAAAGCTTGCACAAGCGCACTTTTCCCGCTTCCCGCATGTCCTAACAGTACTAAATTTCTAACATCTTGGGATAAATAATCTCTCATTGTCATGTTTTATTTCCCTCCACTTATCTACAAATTATTTAAAATGATGTTTTAATGTTTCAAAACTATGTTGTCTTACATAATGAATTGCCAGATTGCCATCTTTATCTTCAATTGTCTTATCTGCATTATGTTCGATCAAATAAACAATTAAATCCTCAAATCCTGAATAACTTGCACGCATAAGTGCGGTACAACCATTATGATCTTGAGCGTTCACATCTGCACCGTTGTCTACTAAAATCTTAATGACATCAGTTCTAAATGCAAGTGCTGCTTCCATTAGAGCTGTTCTTCCCAGCTCATCATTTAAATTAACATCAGCACCCGCTTCAATTAATCTATTCACCACATCCGTTTGACCTAAGAATGCTGCACGCATTAAGGCATTACGGCCGCGTTTGTCTTGTAAATTAACGTTGGCACCATGATCAAGTAAAAGATTTACAATTTCTAAGTGACCTTTTTTCGCCGCTGCCATCAGTGCATCTTTATTAAAGATATCAACCATCGTTGCATCTGCACCTTTTTCTAATATATACGTTACAACATCTAAATGTCCGCGTTTGGAAGAACGCATCAGTGCAGTTCTATTTTCTCCATTCACCACATTTACATCTGCGCCTTCTTCGAGTGCTTTCTTTACCAGATCTAAATCACCGTGTGCGCAAGCATCGAAGAACATTTTATTTGTTTGATCCATATCGATAACCTCCTTGTCAAACAAAGAATTAAAAAAGATAGACTACACAAAATAGCCTATCTCATTTGAAAAATATCATGATGTACATGGTTATGCACTTTTTCGATTTTTTTAACAATGCCGATCATATACATCACCCCTTTGTTAAATATATTGTAACCGATTTCAGGATTAATTCAAGTCTTTTAGAGAAATTGCTCAAAGTATGTCTGTTGACACAATTTATAAACCATCCTAAAATGTACTTAACAAAAGGAGATTAATATGAAAAAATTTATTGAAGAATTTAAAGCATTTGCACTTCAAGGAAATGTCTTCGACATGGCAATTGGGGTTGTGATCGGTGGTGCGTTTACCGCAATTGTAACATCACTGGTTACAGATATCATTACACCCCTGATTTCTTTAATCACAAATACTGAGAATTTAGAGAAATTAGAATGGGTATTAAAAGATGCAGTGGTTGGTGCAGATGGTGAAGTTGTCAAAGAAGCTCTGGTACTTCGTTATGGTAGTTTCATGGATTCAATCATCTCATTTTTAATCATTGCGGTGATTATCTTTATGGCCATTAAAGCCATCAACAAACTCACAAGTGCTAAAAAAGCACAAGAAGAGGAAGTTGAAGAAACACCAGAACCATCAGAAGAAGTCGTCTTACTCACAAAGATTTACGAAACACTCAAGAAAGACTAAAAGCTGGACATCCCAGCTTTTTTTCATGCCAATAGAAAAGACCCGCAAAATTGTGGATCTCTATATTTTAGTTTAATGAATCTTCGTTTAGGATTTTCTCAACCCAATCGCAAAGTTTCAAGCTTGTCTTATTCGCAATTTCAACGACTTCTTCATGTGAATGTGCCCCATCACGAAGTCCAGTTGCCATGTTTGTGATTACAGATACACCCAGTGCTTTAAAGCCTAAGTAGTTTGCGACAATGGTTTCAGGTACGGTTGACATACCAATCGCATCTGCACCCCATTTTCCATACATTGAGATTTCAGTTCTTGTTTCATAGTATGGTCCTTGGAAGAATGCATAAACACCTTCTTTATATTCAATGTCTAAGTCTTTTGCGACTTTGGTTGCGACTTTTCTAAAGTCTAAATTATAAGGTTCACTCATATCAGGGAATCTTGGCCCAAAACGCTCATCATTTGCACCGTGAAGTGGGTTTGTAGAAACACCATTAATGAAATCATCAATGATCATTAAATCTCCTGGTTTGAATGTTGGGTTAATCCCACCACATGCGTTTGTGACGATAAGGTGTGTGACACCCATCAGTTTCATCACAAAGAGCGGATAGGTGACTTCCTTCATTTCAAATCCTTCATAGAAGTGAAAACGCCCTTGCATGACCATCACATCATAATTACCTAAAGTACCCAATACCAAGTTACCTGCATGTCCTTCAAGTCTTGATTTTGGGAAGTGTGGAATATCATCATAAGGAATGGACTTATCAATATCGATACGCTCCACAAGTGATCCAAGACCACTTCCTAAAATGATCCCTACCTTAGGCTTCACATTGGTCTGTGATGCAACATACTCCTTAGATTCTAAAACTTTATCGTAAAACATAAAATTACCTCCTACTTTAATCTTTGTTTTAAATAAGTATTCCGCTTGTCTTCATGCCCATTTAAAACTGCTTTTTCAAACGCATTTAAATCACCCAATAGAATCAGTGATTTTGAAGAGCGCGTGACAGCGGTATAGTATAAGCGTCTTGAAAGCATGCGATAGTAACTGTTTTCTGCCAGTAACATCACGATTGGGTATTCACTCCCTTGTGCTTTGTGAACACTCATACAATATGCATGGGATATATTCACCAAATCAGTGTGACTGTAAGTCACAAAGTTTCCATCGAAATCAACCGTGATGGTTTTATCATAGCCAACTTCTACAAGTTGTCCAATATCACCATTAAACACGAAATCATCCGGTTGGTTTTTTAATTGTAATATTTTGTCACCTTCGCGGTAAATTCTTGTCCCAAATTTAATTTCTCTTTTAAAGTCTTCAGGTGGATTGAATGCTTTTTGTAAGAAAAAGTTTAAATTATCAATCCCACTTTGCCCCTTATAAATGGGAGCCAAAACTTGAATATCAAAAAGTGAATAACCACGGTTTAAGGCTTCCTGTACTAATTGTATCACAACTTGATTAATTGGGTATATTTTGGAATCAAAAAACTTTACATCTTTAGAATAACCCTCTACCTTAAAAATACCTTTATTCATATTTAATGCAAGATCAATCACTTCAGACCCTTTAACTTGACGGTAGTTATAATCAAGTTTTACCACCGGATACAGGTTACTATCAAGAAGATCTTTTAACACAAAACCAGGTCCAACAGAAGGCAATTGATCTTGATCACCCACAATGAGTAACTTTTGAATCCTGCTTGATGCACTGAGAAGTTTTGAGAAAAGCCAAATATCAACCATGGAAAACTCATCCACAATTAAGATATCAGTATCCAGTGGGTTATGCGCATTAAAGCCAAACTCATTGGTATCAATGTTCCACTTTAAAATAGAGTGAATCGTTGATGCAGAGACATTTGTGAGTTCTTTAAGACGCTTCGCAGCACGTCCCGTAGGCGCACACAGCGTAATATGATAATTAGGCACAACGTGTTGAAGGTATGAGACAATCCCTGATAAAAGGGTACTCTTACCGGTACCTGGGCCACCTGTAATAATTGAGACCGGTGTTTCTAAGAAAGTCTTGAGCGCTTCAATTTGTGTTTCACCAAATTCAATTTCTAAAGATGATTCAACTGTAGTTACATTTTCTTTAAAATCATCTGAGTATAGATTTGATTCTGTTTCATTAAAATGATTTAAAAACTTTGAAACCTCAACTTCAGCTTCAAATTGTGTGTAGTGGTAGAGTCTTTTATCATCTTCAATTAAGATTCTCTTTTTTAAAAGTGATGCATAAGCTTCATCAAGTAAGTCTCTTTCAACATGATAAAGCGCTTCATAAAGCATCACTTTATCAATGAAACTGTGACCTGGGCTAAAACAAATCTCTTTAAAGACATCACTCATATACGCTTCAATGCGATACGGATGATTTTTCTCAAAGCCCAGTGCTTCTCCCAATTTATCCGCCGTTTTAAAACCAATCCCACTGATCTCATCAACCAAGCGATAGGGGTTTTCTCTTAAAAGGTATTCTGTATCTTCTTTATAGTAAGCGATGATGTTTGTGATGTTATTACCTGTAATTCCATTAGAACTTAAAAATGAAATGATACGATCCATGGGGTTTTCATCTAAAATAACTTCTTTTAAGTTTTCAAGGTTCGCTTTTGAGACCCCTTTGACTTTAAGTTCAATCTCAGGATCTTCTTGAATCAATTCAATGATGTTTTCGCCATACTTCTCTACAATGGCTTCGGCCGACTTGGGGCCAATCCCTGTAAAACTTGGGCCTGAGATATAACGAATCACATGTTCTTTTTCTGATGGTAAGACCTTCACAAAGGATGAAACTTTAAATTGAAGGCCATAGCGCGGGTCTTCGACATAACGACCCTTAAATTCATAGGACTCTAAAAGTTCGATTTGATAGAAACTTCCCGTAATGGTCATTCTGTCTTGCGTCCCATCTTCCAGTGCAATCAAAAAAATTCCATAATGATTTCCCTCATTATAGAATATTTGTGTTTCAACAATTCCACGAATGGTTTCGAGCATAGAGCCCACCTTTCTTTAAATTATAAAGGCATAAAGATAATTAAAAGCGTTGCGACGAGATTATTTAAGAAGTGAAAGACAATCCCACCCATTAATGAATCTGTTTTTTGAACTGAACGGACCATAAAGTATCCAAGTAATGCATAAGGCACAATAAAGAACAGTTCTTTTGGATTTTTTGTTGAAAGTTGTGGAATCACATGGATTGCCCCAAATGAAATACTTGAAATTAAGGTTGCAGGAAGCTCTCCTACAAGGTTTCTAATCCCTAAGAATAAACCACCTCTAAAGACAAGCTCTTCAATGATGGGCGCAAAAATAATGGTTGTGATAGCCATCATGAGTGGTATTTGGCCAATTAAGCTTTCAACTGCTTGTTGGTTTTCACTGCTTTGTTCGATTTTTAAAACCGCAGAAAAGAAGATACCAATTAAAACACTGAGTAATTGTGCTATAAAATAATACTTCACAATGAGAATCATATTGTCTGAGAAGTTTTCCATAAATTTTTTCATACTCATTTTTAGCTGATGTCTATATTTAAGTGCAAGCCACAGTGTCCCTAAGAAAAACGTCAAGACTTGAATTGTAGGAAGAAATTTTGCTTCCCAAGCAGCCATATTTGTTTGTAAGAGTGTTGTGTTTGAAAACGCAAAGATTGAAGTTAATACTAGAGGAATTAAAAGTTGAATCCCAAGTGCATAAATTAAGATTGTTAGCACTGCATCTTTTGGCGCAAAGCCTTGATTATCTTTTGCTGTCATAAAGCACCTCTTCACCATCTTGGTTGAAGACACGTGCAATTCTTCCCCCACCTAATACAAGCATTTCATCATAAAAAACTGCTTCTTGTCCCAGTGTCACAGCTTTCACAGGTGTTAACATGGTGACTTCAAGTGTTGTGTCACCCAAGAATTTGATTTCTACATCAATATCTTTTTGACGATATCTGAATTTTGCGGTTGCGTTTCTATCACTTTTATCTTTTACATACCAGTTGACATCTTCAATGATGGCGCGTGTGTAAAAGAGTTTTGGGTGATCGCTTCCCTTACCTACATAAAGTGTGTTGGTACTGAGGTCTTTTCCTACCACAAACCAAGGTCCCATAAATCCTGAGATATCAAGACCATGTCTTTGACCTACTGTATAAAACATGACACCGTTATGAGTTCCCACAACTTGTCCTGTATCAAAATCGACTATATCGCCTTCTCTATCTTTGAGATAGTTTTTTAAGAAGTCGCGGTATTCTCTTTCACCAATAAAACAGATGCCTGTTGAGTCTTTTTTCGTTGCGACAGGAATGTCAACTTCTTTAGCGATCCTACGTACTTCGCCTTTATCCAAACCACCCAGTGGAAATAAGACATTATCTAAAATATCTGGGTTTACGCGACTTAAAAAGTAAGATTGGTCTTTATTATCATCAACACCACGCAGCATTTGTCCATCGACACTTTGTGCATAGTGGCCTGTTGCGAGTTTATCAAAACCATTTTTTTCCATAAAATCATAAAATGCATCAAATTTCACAAATTGATTACATAAAATATCTGGGTTGGGTGTATTGCCTCTTTCAGTTTCTGTAATAAAAAACGAAAAGACATTGTCCCAATATTCCTTAACATAATCGACACGCAAAAGTGGCAACCCTAAGTGATCAGCAACACGCTTTGCGTCTTGATAATCCAATTCTTGTGAACATGTTTCATCTTGAATTGTTGGATTGCCTAAAATATCATTATTTGTTAAAGAGTCCCAGTTTCTCATAAAGGCGCAAGTGACATCGTATCCCTCTTCTTTAAGAAGGTATGCCGCAACGGCACTGTCTACCCCGCCTGATAATCCTACCAGTACTTTCATATTAACCTTTCCCTCCTATGTTGAATGCATCAGAATGTGACATTTCTAAGTTTAATGAGTCTTTTCGAAGCTCATAAGGTAGAAATGCATCAATTTCTTCTTCATCATACCCTATTAAGAAAGATTTTTCATTCATCACGATTGGACGTTTAAGAACACTTGGATGGCGTTGAATAAATACGATTAACTCACTGATTGATAATTCATCAATATTAACGGATGATTCTTGCATTACTTTTGAACGGGTTGAAATGATATCTTCAGCGCCATTGTCAGTTCTCATTAAAAGATATTTAATCTCTTTTTCACTGAGCATGGATGTGAAAATATTTTTTTCTATAAATTTTAAATCTTTATCTTTAAGCCATTGCCTTACTTTTCGACATGAAGCACAGCCTGGCGAAGAATATAAAACGATCATATTTAAACGCCTCCTTTAGTTTATTATATATGGTCTAGAACCATTTTTAAAGTTATTTTTTAGATTAATTCAAGTCCCATTTTATTTTGGACTTCTTCCAGTGTTTTCTTAGCTTGAACACGGGCTTTTTCAGCCCCTTCTTCTAACACTTGTTTCAAAATGCCACTGGCTTTAATTTCATCATATTTTGCTTGGATCATGGTGAGTTCTTCAATGACCACATCTGCCACTTCTTTTTTAAACCCACCGTATTGATGATCTTTAAAATGTGTTTCTGCTTCTTCAATTGAAATCTCTTTTAAAGCCGCATAAATGGTCAGTAGATTTGAGATCCCTGGTTTATTTTCTTTATCATAATAAACCTTATTATCACTGTCTGTGACAGCTGACATGATTTTCTTACGGGCTTTCTTTAAGTCATCTCCCAAGTAAATGACACCTTTTTCACTTTGTGTGTCTGATTTACTCATTTTTTTATCAGGATCTGATAAAGACATGATACGCCCACCTACTTTGGGTGTCATGGGTTTGGGTACCACAAAGGTTTCCCCAAAACGGTTGTTGAAGCGTTCTGCTAAATCACGGGCCAGTTCAACGTGTTGTTTTTGATCATCCCCTACCGGTACACCATCAACTTTATGAATAAGAATGTCTGATGCCATCAGCGTTGGATAGGTATAAAATCCTGCACTTAAGCTTTCTTCTGTATCTTTTTTATCTTTGAATTGTGTTTGACGGTTGAGTTCTCCCATAGAAGTAAGCGTTGCGAGGATGAATCCAAGTTGTGCATGTTCTAAAACATCACTTTGTAAGAAAATATTACATTTCTTTGGATCAAGACCTACAGCTAAATAATAAATCAGTGCATCTTCTAAGTTTGTTTTTAATTCTTCTGGGTCAATGGGCATGGTGATACAGTGTAAATTCGCAATGAACACACTTAAATCATATTCATCTTGAAATGCCACAAAAGGACGCAGTGCACCAATATAATTACCCAAGTGCATTTGTCCTGTTGGTTTAATACCACTAATCATTTTATTCATAACCCATTACCTCCATATGATAAATATCTTCTGCTTGTTTTTCTGTGAGTTTTTCTTTTTTGACCATGCGGTCTAAGACATGTTTTTGTCTTTGTTTGGCACCTTCAAAATTCGATGTTAAATCATAGGTTGAAGGGGCTTGGGGTAAACCTGCCAGTAAGGTCAGTTCCCCATCATTGAGTTCCCAAGGTTTTAATCCAAAATAATTCTCAGAGGCTTCCATCAGTCCATAGGCACCATTGCCATAATAAATGATATGGATATAAAGCGAGAGAATTTGTTGTTTACTTTGAGACTCCATTAAGTCTTTTGTGAGATAGTATTCTGCCACTTTTCGTACTAAAGAAGCGTGGTGATCATAATATAAGTTTTTAGACACTTGTTGGGGGATTGTGGATCCCCCTTGAACCAGTGAGAAGTTTTTTAAATTGGTCCATGTTGCGCGAAGTAGTGCCTCTGCATCTAAAACCGAGTCTCTTTCATAAAAGCGCTCATCTTCAACAGACACAACCGCATCTAAAAAGATGACCGGTATTTGTTCGTAGGTTAAATATGAACTTTCTGTTTTAACGGCTTGTAAAAGGGTGTCTAAAGGCTTTTCTTCAATTGTTTTTTGGTATTCGCGATATCCAACATACCAAAACGCACCCGCAACGAGTGTCGCTAAGACAAGTATCCTTATGAAGAGTTTTCTAAAAAATCGTTTCATCGTAAGAAAAAACACAGTCTCCTGTGTTTTATTACTGTCCCAGTGACTTCATCGTTTGACGAATCTGCGCTTCAGTTGGTTTACGTCCCATCTGCATATACATGGCACGAATCATCTTCTCGTTGATTGGTGGGTTTTCTTTAATTTGTTTTTCGAATAAACGTTTTGTGATAAAGAATGTCACAATCGCTGATACTAGTGCTCCCCCGATGAATACACCGAAGTCACGCCAAAGTGAACTTGCTAATACTAACATTATCTTACACCTACCTCATATGTCCTTAACTATTGTAACTTGTTTTCAAGTATTTTTCAATCTAAAATTTGAAACCCAAAAGGTGATATTTATTCCCTGTAAGTACAGGTGGGTATCCTGCTTTTAATTTGGGATCCCGACGCGTAGTCAGTTTTCACACCCTTAAAAGCTTACAGATTCCCTTATATCAAAGTGTCGGAAATATATTGAGCCTTTTGGGTAAACCTATTATAACACATTTTATAATTTATGTTATACTAATATGGATAAAAGGAGATGCGTATGAAATTAAGTAGAGATTATTTCTATACCTTAAGAGAGCACGTAAAAGACGAAGATTCCAATTCTGGTAACCTTTTAGTACGTGCTGGGTATATTAAAAAGAGCTCCTCTGGTGTTTATATGTTTTTACCACTGGGACTCAAAGTAAAAAATAAAATTGAAAACATAATTCGCGAAGAAATGGAAAATATTCATTCCATGGAAGTTAACATGCCTGCGCTTATTCCAGAGGATGTTTATATTGCATCAGGAAGACGTGACATTATTGGAACCAGTATGTTCACACTGAAAGACCGCTATGACAAACCCTTTGTGTTAGGACCTACGCATGAAGAACTTTTTGCGCAAGCCGCAAAATCAATGGTACGTAGTTATAAAGACATGCCTGTGAGTCTTTTCCAATTCCAAACAAAATTCCGTGACGAAGCACGTCCTCGCTTTGGACTCATTCGTGTACGCGAGTTTGTGATGAAAGATGCCTATACCTTTGATAAAGACTTAGAAAGCTCTGATAAAGCCTACCAAGAGATGTTTGATGCCTATAAACGTATCTTTGATCGTCTTGGCTTAGATTATCGTGTTGTTGTGGCAGATACAGGAATTATGGGTGGACTTCTGTCAGAAGAATTCCAAGCTATTTCTCCCATTGGTGAAGATACACTTGTTCTATGTGATCAAACAGGCTATGCTTCAAACTTAGAAGTTGCTGAGCATGTGGGTAAAATTGAATCAAATGAAGATTTTAAAACTTATGAAATGGTCCATACACCCAACGCAAAAACCATTGAAGAAGTTTCAGCATTCTTAAATCAAGATGTCCAAACATTTGTGAAGACACTTTTATATCGCGTTGATGACAAGTATGTTGCAGCCCTTGTATTAGGAGATCGCGATGTCAATGAAACAAAACTGAGAAAACTCTATAACGCCAATGAAGTCGAACTCGCAGACTTTGCGCATGTCGAAGACATTACCGGTGCTGTGGTTGGTTTTGCAGGTCCTGTTGGTTTAAAAGAAATTGATATCGTAGTGGATCAACACATTGAAAACTTACGTAACTTTACCGTGGGTGCCAATAAAACAGATTATCATTATATCAATGTAAACCATCACGACTTTGAAAAGACACACTTAGCAGATATTTCAAATGTTAAAGAAGGTGACCCAAGTCCAATTGGTGAAGGGACACTACACTTCTCTAAAGGAATTGAAGTGGGGAATACATTTAAGTTGGGGGTTAAATACTCTCAAGCGATGGATCTTGATTATCTTGATAAAGACAACCAGCTTCAAGATGTCTATATGGGATCTTATGGCATTGGTGTTGGACGTACGATGGCGGCACTTGCTGAACAATATTCAGATGAGAAAAGCTTATCATGGCCAGAAATCATTGCTCCTTATAAAGTTGCGATTGTGATTATCAATATGAAAGATGAAGCACAAGTAGCGTATGCCAATGAACTTTATGAAACGCTCCGTAAAAAAGGTGTTGAAGTCATCTTAGATGATCGCGATGCACGTGCAGGTGTGAAGTTTAATGATATGGAGCTGATTGGTGTTCCTTATCGCATCACTGTTGGAAGATCACTTGCAGATGGCAAAGTGGAATTCAAACATAAAAAAGATACAGAAAATCAAATGATTTCTGTAGATGATATCATCGATAAGATTTTATCTTTATAATTTAAAATTCAAAGAGTTTACAAGAATGCTGTAAGCTCTTTTTTTTAAACCCATAATGTCTTATAATAAACACAGGTGATATACATGAAGCACAAAGACTTATATGAAGCGATATTAAAACTTGAAACACTCGAAGATTGTCATGACTTTTTTGAAGACATCGCCACTAAAAAAGAAATCAATGACTTTTCAGAACGACTCAAAGTCGCAAAACACTTATTAGATGGCGAAACTTATGAAACCATCACCCAAAAAACCAATGTAAGTTCTGCCACCATTGCCAGAGTGAATCGCAGTATCAGTTATGGAACTGGTGGATATCAACGTATTATTGAGCGCACAAAAAAAGATTAGTTTCTTTTTTTTCACTTTTACACTTTACTTCGCTAAAGTAATAAAGTATACTAGAATTCATACAAGGAGAAATTACTATGAAAAAACTATTTTTACTACTCATCACATTCATGCTTATCTTAACCGGATGCTCAAAAGAGTCTGACTCAAAAACAAGTTTAGAAAAAATCCAAGATGATGGCGTCATGGTTGTTGGTTATACAAACTATCCCCCACTTGGCTTTAAAGATGAAAAAGGAGAAGAAGTTGGACTTGATTTAGACCTTGCAAAAGAAGTTGCGAAAATTCTAGATGTCGATGTGAAATTCCAATACATTGATTGGGATAATAAAACATTTGAACTCAATAACCAAAACATCGATATGATTTGGAATGGGTTTACCATTACAGAAGAAAGAAAAAAAGAAGTCACATTTGGCGAATCCTATATGGACAATGCCTTGGTCATCCTTTCAAGAAGTGATGATCCCATCACAACCATTTCAGAATTAGAAGGAAAAGACGTTGCAGTTGAAACACAAAGCAGTGGTCAAAGTGCCTTAGAGAAAAATGATATTTACGATAAACTCAAAGAAATGCAAAAATACACCAACATTCAAGACGCCTTACTGGCCCTTAACGCAAAAACTGTTGACGCGATTGTGGCAGATGTTACGTTTGCTGGATTTACGCTTGCGAAAGATCCAACTCAATATGTAATTTCTGATGAAACCTTTGATTCAGAATACTACGCAATTGGATTTAGAAAAGACGATGATGATTCATTTAAAGACGCTGTTGATGCAGCTATTTCACAGCTCATTGAATCAGGCGTCGCAAAAGAAATTTCTGAAAAATGGCTTGGGAAAGATCTCATTAAAAGACCTTAATGTATTTCTATAATATTTTTCTTGAGATTGCACAGGGTTTAAAGAACACCATGGTCATCTTTTGGTTTACCCTTCTCATCTCAATTCCCCTAGCCGCAGCACTTGCATTAATCTATCTCACTAAAGCCAAAAAGACACAAGCCCTTTTATCAGGTTTTATATGGATTATTAGAGGATCACCTTTAATGCTACAACTAACATTTATGATGTTTGGGCTTCCGGTCCTTCTTGGAATCCCCTTTAAAAACAGACTACTTGTTGCACTTATTACATTTATCATTAACTACACAGCATACTTTATCGCAATCTTTGAAAATGGCCTGAGCATTATCCCACAAAACCAGTGGGATGCTGCCCAGATGCTACAAATCCCCAAATCAAAGACACTCTTTAAAATCATTTACCCGCAAATGTTTCGAAATACACTCAGAACCATTGAAAATGAAACCATCACACTCATAAAAGATACGGCGCTTATTTCTACCATTGCCCTCAGTGACATTCTAAGAAACGCCAAAGAAATCTTAAATAGAGATTTAAGAATTGAACCCATCTTTATGGTTTTACTCTTCTATCTCTTCTTTAGTTTTCTTATTATCCAGGCTTTTAATCTCATTCAAAGAAAGGTTGATTATCTATGATTTCACTTCAAAATATTGAAGCCCGTTATGGTGATGACATTATCTTTAAAGATTTTAACCTCACCATTCCCAAACAATCTTTCTATGGGATTGTGGGGCCATCAGGCGTTGGTAAAAGTACTTTATTGCGTATTATTGCAGGTCTTCTTGAACCCTCAAAAGGTGAAGTCATCATTGAAGAAGATATCTTTTATCCCAACACAAAAGAAGCACAAAAAGAAATCTCTAAAAAGATTGGTTATATCTTTCAAGACTTTGCGCTTTTCTCTAATCTTTCTGTTTGGGATAACATGCGTGTAGTTCAAACAAAAAAAGATGACACAAAAATCACATCACTTCTTAAACAATTTGAGATCTATGAAAGAAAAGACGCTTATCCTAATGAACTATCAGGTGGCCAAAAACAAAGACTTGCGATTGCGCGTGCTTTAATGCTCAATCCAAAAATCTTACTCATCGATGAAGCAACCGCATCACTGGATGAAAAACTCACCCAACAATTCATGGAATATATGGTCAAACTCAATCAAGAAGGCATGACCATCATCCTCATTACACACGAATTAAATCTTGTGGATACATACTGTACAGAAGTATATACTTTATAAATTCATGTTGCATCATGCTTTAAACTCACCTCTTTTTATGAAACAATAAAATTAAGAGGTGAATACCATGAAAAAATTAATCATTCTGATTGCTGCACTGTTATTCTTAGTTGCATGCAGTACATCACCTGAATCAAAACCAGAAGAGAAACCTGATGATGTAGATACATCTGAAACCACACCCAATGAAAGTGATAAACTTGTTTCTCTTGAGGAGATGTATGACA
>CAYSBB010000016.1:0-2838 GCA_964429205.1 uncultured Erysipelothrix sp. | reverse complement strand
GGTTTTATTTTGATGAGTTCTATCACGCGCTTCCAAATAAAGATACGTCCTGATCCACCACTTTCAAAGTTTTCTTCCATTGAAAGTAAGTTACTAAAATCTAAAAGTGTACTGAGACTTCTTCCAAACACAACCCCACCACTGATTTCATTGACCACAAATGAAACCACCACGAGTGATATAAGAAGTCGCGTCATTTCTTTTGAGTGCAGTCCTTTTTTTATCACGATAAAGATCAGTGTAAAAAAGATGCCCACCCAACTGCTTCGTGTCATACTTAAAAGTAATGCCACATACAGTACCATACTATAGACAAGTACTAAAGATTTCTTTGAATCAAGATAATACACAAAACTTACAGGCACAAATAGACTTAAGTATGCTCCAAAGAAATTGGGATTACCCATGGTCGAAAATGCACGTTTCTTCCAGTTTATACGTGTCATGTCTCTTGGGATAAAATCTAAATCAAAATATTGTAAGATACCATAAATAGAAACAAGAAAAACAGAAATTGCTACTAACTTCATCAGTTTTGAATCAACTTCAAAAGAAATACTTGCATACACAAAAAGCACGAAATAAGCCAGAATGGAAAGATACCCACTTTCCCTATAAACATTCCCATAAAAGGCAATTCCAACGTTTTCTGCCATATTAGTAGCAATTCCAATCAAGACTGTTAAAATCAATAAATAAATATATGACTTTTGAAACTTAAGATGACCTTCTTTATAAAGTTTCACTAATAGTGGCAGTCCTAAAACTACCATGAAGTATACAAAGGTTATCTTTGGTTTTTGTGACCTATCTAAACTCCATGGCATAATAATGAGCGGTGTCACCGCTAAAACACAGTAGATGATATAATTTAATTTATTTTGATTTTCTTTCATTTTATCGACTCATTAAGAAATAAAGAATGTACATGTGAACGGGATAAAACCAGTAAGCGATTTGTCTGTTGAATCTTGATGGATCACCTTATTTATCGTTATAAAGCCAAATAAGTGGTAGCGCTAAAACCGCAAAGCCTTGTGTTTGAAAGTCTATCGTGGTGTTAAAGATATCAATGGGAATATAGTATCCTTGAAATAAGAACACATTTAAGATAACAAGTGCCGCAAATTGTGCTGATTTGGAGTCTTTGAAGAAGTAAAATGATAGGATCATTAAAACCCCTTTACCACCGTAATCCACAAATAGAATGGTTCCTATCAGAGTAATGATGAAGACAATGAGAAAACTGATGATATATTTTTGGTCATGGTCTTTATATTTCTCTAAGAGTTCAAGTGCAACCAGTCCTATGAGTAAAGTAAACATGACGTTTTGATCAAAGGGGAAAAATGACATCCCATTTTTAAAGAGGTCATAAGGTATTTCTGAGATGAGCGCAAAGATGGGAAAAACAAGTCTTCCCACAAAGTTCATCCATTGATTCCCTGGTATAATACTGGTCCATAAGCGTTCTGTTAACATAAACATTAGGGCAAGCATCTTTAGGTAATGGCACTGATTCCAAACTATATATTTTTCGGTTCCATTAAGCCTTATCTAAACTTTCCACAAACATTTCTAAGCGATCTAAAGATTCTTTTAAGACATCCATGCTGTAGCAGTATGAAAGTCTTACGTATGCATCACTTCCAAAGTAAACACCTGGTATCAGGGCTACTTTTGCGTCTTGTGCACATTTTAAACAGAAGTCATAGGAACTCATGCCATATTTTTCAATGTTTGGAAAAATATAGAAGGCCCCTTCTGGTTTCAGCACATCCATACCCATATCTACAAGGCGATTATAGACGTAATCACGTCTTTGGATGTATTCCTCTCTCATATAGCTGTTATCAACGTCAAAGGCCTTTAAAGCGGCGTATTGCGCAATACTGTTGACCCCTGCCATAAGGTTTTGGTGAAGCTTATGCATTTCATCAATAAGTGGTGTGGGTGCGACAACATACCCCAGTCTCCATCCTGTCATGGCATGTGATTTAGAGAATGCTTGAACCACAATGAGACGATCTCTGAGTGCTGCGTGTTCTCTTAAACTGTGAAGTTCTGTATCATACACAAAAACATTATAAACATCATCTAAAATTGCATGAAGTTTTGGGAAGTCTTCCATGACACTAGCAACAGCGTCAAGACTTTCTTTTGTGAGTACTTGCCCTGTTGGGTTGTTGGGTGAAGTCAGTAAGATTGCAGTGGTTTCTTCATCCACAAGCGCTCTTAAAGAAGCTTCATCAATTTGGAAGTTATTTTTTGAGATATCGAGTGCTTTGACTTGTCCATTGGCTAAGTGAACTTGAGATTGATAAAGTGTATAGCCAGGTGTTGGTTGTACAATGGATTGCCCTTCACTAAGGAGCGTCCACATGGCTAAAACAAGTCCTTCAGTGGCACCGTTTGTGATGATGATGTTGTCTTTTGTGAGTGATTCACCAAAGAGTGTATTTTCATACGCAGCTATTTTTTCTCTTAAAGCATCAATTCCTAAAGCGGGTGGATAATGTGTTAAGTTTTGGTCCAGTGCTTCTTTGGCAGCTTCTTTGATAATTTCTGGTGTATCAAAGTCTGGTTCACCAATGGTTAAGTAGCGCATGTCTTCAATTTGAGATGCAATGGCCGTAAAGCTTCTGATCCCACTTATTTTTATATCTTGTATTCTATTTTTCATAGTCTCTTCCTTCTACTTCCTCTTTAAAAGCTTTCACAAACATAACTAAAAGTTCATGTCTTTGGTTTGCGATCTTTTTGGCTTTGTCCGTTTTCATTTCATCTTTTAATTTTAACAGTTTTTCGTCGAAATGTGCAATGACATTTCTTGAAAGA
>CAYSBB010000015.1:0-19009 GCA_964429205.1 uncultured Erysipelothrix sp. | reverse complement strand
ATACACATAATTTACCGATTTCTGTATCTACTGCGTATCGATGGATTCAAAACAATATTCTATCTTCTAAAACAATTGATCTACAAAAAGCAGTGTCATACAAAATTGTTCCACCTGAAAGAAAACGTATAACAGAACGCAAGAATTGACTGGGACGTACGCATGAAGACTACCTAGAGCTTATTTCTGTATACCCTGAGTTAAATATGGTTGAGATGGATATCGTCGAAGGTATCCGCTCTGACAAAAAATGCATTCTAACTTTCGTCTGTATTAAATCGGGTCTGTTGTTTTCAGTGCTATTAGATTTGCAGAATAAAGAGAACGTTATAAAAGCATTTGATAAACTCGAATTAATATTAGGTATTGATCAATTCAAACATTTTTTTGGTGTCATACTGACAGATAACGGTTCTGAATTTAATGATACGGAAGCTATGGAATTTTCACCTTACACAGGGGAGCGTCGAACACGAATTTTTTATTGCGACACAAGACGGTCAGACCAAAAAGGAACAATTGAAAGGAAGCATGTCGATATGCGTTTGATTATTCCTAAAAAACAATCAATAGACTTTTTAACACAAGAAAAAGTAGACCTCATGAATTCCCATATAAATGGAATTTTAAGACCTACTTTAAACAACCGAAGCACTTATTCATTTGCATTATTCTTACACACTAAGCAGATAATAAGAAAACTTGGTATCGTTGAAATTAAACCCGATGATGTTTATCTATCACCGAATTTAATTAAATAATAACTCATAAAACCAAAAGAAGTGCAACATATTATAATATAAACTAAATTAAATGTGGAGACCTTCTTAAACGGAAACAAGTCTAAGAAGCGGAAATAAGACGCTTTTTTCAAGCACGTCTAAAGTCTATTGAATTGATTACTTTTAAAAAGTTATCTCCGCTTTATAAAACTAAAACAGAGATAACTCTAGTAATTACTGAATCATTTTAATTAACGGAAGTTACTTTGAGAATTTGCCCCAAACTGAGTTTTCTAAACAAATCGCCACGCACTTCAAAGTTTTTAAATTGATCATATGATGCACATGCGGGTGAAAGTAAGATGACATCCCCTTCTGTCGCAATTTTTTGTGCTTCTTTAAAGGCACTTTCTAAATCATCGACTAAGATGCCCTTTTTAAAGATTTCTTTCAGTTGATGTTTTGTTTCACCAAAAAGGAAGACGCTTTTACATTTATCTTCATATTGACTTAAAACTTCAAAAGGATTCTTTTCATCCTTCCCACCCGCCAGTAAAATGATGGGCGCATCAAAGGCTTGAAGTGCTTTTTCAGTTGCTTCAGGGTTTGTGGCTTTAGAGTCGTTATAATATAAGACCCCTTCTTTTTCTACAATGAATTCTAAACGGTGTTTTACACCTGTAAAGGTGTTTAAGACATGTTGGATATCACTTTGTGTAACACCTGCGAGATGTGCCATACTGGAGGCAAATAAGGCATTGTATAAATTATGTTTTGCTTTAAGATGTACATCTTGCACATCAAATAAGAAGGCATCTCTAAAATAAGCTTTATCATCTTCAATATAAATATCTTTTTTTGAATTCAGTGATAAATCATAAATCTCGCCTTTAAAATTATTCGTAAGAAGCATGATGTTTTTATCATCCGCATTACGAATAAAGACTTTGGCTTTAAGACCCAATTTAGTTTTTACTTTATAATATTCATCTTCATCAACATAACGATCTAAATGATCTGGTGTTAAATTCATCAGAGCATACACTTCTGGTGAAAAAGTTGGTAAGTGTTCCATTTGAAATGAAGACAGTTCTAAGGCAACGTTTTGTTTCACATCCCCAATTTCATAAATCTTTTGACTTAAAGCAATCCCTATATTTCCCGCTAGAAGGGCTTTTTCATCTAAAGTTTCTAACATTTTATATAAAAGTTCAGTTGTGGTTGTTTTACCATTGGTACCTGAAATTGCATAATATTTACCATGTGGATTAAAACGCGCCGCAATATCAATTTCTGTCATGATATTTTTCATTTTAGATACAAGTGGATGATCATTGGAAATCCCTGGATTTTTTACAACAAGATCCATCGCGTCATAGGCTTCATGATAGTGATCATTTAAAATTACTTTAATGCCTTTTTTTTCAAGTGTTTCTCGCTCAACAAAATCATCACGAGAAACTAAGGTAACTTCATATCCATTTTTCAACAAAAGGTTTGCAGCACCGATACCAGAACGTGCTGCCCCAATCACAAGTGCCTTCATTAGAATGTTCCAATCCAAAGACCCAGTGCCGCACAAACAACGCCAATAATATAAAACATTTGTACAACACGCGTTTCTTTCCATCCTGATAGTGTGAAGCTATAGTGGATGGGGGTATACTTAAAGATTCTCTTTTGAGTGCGACGATAATACGTTTGTTGGATGAGTACTGTTAACGTTTCAAACACAAACACGCCACCAATTAAAACGGATAAAACCTCTATTTTTAAATAAATGGCCGCAAGCGCAAATAAAGCACCCAGCGCAAGACTTCCCACATCACCCATAAAGATTTTTGCAGGACTATAATTAAACACTAAAAACGCAAATAATGCCCCAATGGTTGAAAGTAAAAAGACATAGAGTGATAAATCAACACGTTGATACGCAAAATAAGCAAGCGGTATGAACGCAATGATTGATGTTCCTGTCGCAAGCCCATCCATGCCATCGGTTAAGTTTACTGCATTTGAAAATGCGGTCATCATAAAAGCCACAAAGGGTAAGTATAATATTTTTAAATCAATGGGATTTTTAATAAAGGGTATGGACAGTTCTGTAGAACCCCCAGTTTTTGTATAAACAAAGTAAAAGACTGCAGCCAGTGAAAACTGAACAATGAGTTTTGTTTTGGCACTCACCCCGTCGTTTTTCCCTTCTTTAATGATTTTATAATCATCAATAAATCCAAGTAAACCATACGCAAAAAACATAAACATCAATAATAATATTTGAACGTTTAAATGTTTGTTTAAAACAACCAAGCTTACCACAATGGGTAAAATCACAAAGATCAAGCCACCAAAAGTGACGGTACTGTCTTTATCTTTAAATTCATCCAGTGCATACTCACTAACTTTTTGCTGTGCGGTTGTTCTTTTTAAATAATCAATAAAGATGGGATATATAAAGAAGCCCAAAATAAATGTTAATCCTGCACCGATCAATCCGATTGTCATAATAAATCTCCTTTTTCAAGTTATTTCAGTGTAACTTCTATAACTTGATTTTCTTTTAATTTCGTTTGTGGTTCAACAGATTGTTTTTCTACAAAACCACTGCCATTAATTTTAATTTCTAAATTCATAAATTGTGCTAAAGCCGTCACTTCTTTAGCTGACCAGCCTTTCATATCCGGCAAGATATGTGTATTCGAATTTGTATTCAATAAAATCTTTTCATTATTCAATACAATACTGCCTCTTTGAGGATATTGTTGGATGACAATGTCTCCATCACCTAAGATAATGGGTGTATACCCAAATTCTTTCAGTTCAGCCTTGGCTTTATTAACACTTAAATTAACATAATTCTTCAATTCAATTTGATGGACAGGTGCTTCAGTATTATCCGTTTTATCTTCAATATCAATTGGATAATTTGAGATCAGTGTCTTAATCACATTATTCATCTCAGCCGCAACTTCCCTAACAGGGTGACCATCAAAGGTACGATAGGCATAGTAAAATGCATACTTAGGATTTTCATAAGGAAAACCAAGCATGGCTGAGAAGATATTTTCATCTTCTGAATATTTCCCATCAATAACAATTTCAGAAGTACCACTTTTACCCATGACACGAATGTTTTCCATGGAAAAACGGTCTGCCCCAAAGGGTTGCTGTTCAACGTTTTCAATCATTGCATCTCTAACAAGTTGTACTGTTTCTTCGGTAAAGACCTTGGGTCCTTTTGTGACTTCGGCTTGATATTCAACTTCACCTGTATTTGGATTTGTGATCGATTCTACAATATAAGGTTTCACAACACTGCCATCACCAAAGATCGCGGTGTGTGCTTGAAGTAGTTGTAGCATGGTTACAGTGGATCCTTGTCCAAAACCATTGGTTAATTTCTCATGGTAATATTCCCAAAGCTCATATCCTGATGCTTCAGGGAGTTTTCCAATGTTTACCGGTTCATAAAATCCAAGCTGGCGCATATAACGTGGGAAGGCTTCTTTACTGAGGTGTTGTGCCATGACTTCTGCAATCATAACGTTTGAAGAGCGTTGATACCCTTCTTTCATCGTAATGGTACCGTAGTTTTCTTGAAATGGGTTTTTAATCACTTCTGTATACCCTTCACTGGGTGAAACACGTTTTCCGGTATCATTGTCATATATTTTAACATAATAAGATGATCCATCATATAAATCATCTGGACTGATGGCTTTTTCATTTAAAGCCATTGCGTAGGTTAAGGTTTTCATGGTAGAACCAGGCTCGTACTCATATTCTGTGGCTCTGTTTAAATAAAGCGTATCTGGATCATTGGCATCAAATGCAGGGGCATCTGCCATCGCAATAATACGACCTGTTTCAATATCAATTAAAGCACCCCATGCTTCTTTTGCGAGGACACGTTCATTTTTCATGATGTTATTCAGTGCTTTATCAAGTGACCCTTGCACAATCTTATCAATGGTAAGTCGAATATCTTTACCATCTTCTGCAGTTTCAGATAAAAAATCAATGGAATCATAACGATATTGGTCACGATCTTGTCGATAAACCTCTACCCCGTTTTTACCCGTTAGTACATCATCATAGTACTTCTCAACACCCATGACGCCTTCTTGGCGGTTTAGTGTTTCATTAAAAGTGGTAAGACCAATCAAGGTCGATCCAAGACTGCTTGAATAATACCCTCTGATTAAAACCGGTGTGAATCCAAGTCCTGGTATATCATATGCGTCCAGTGTTTCTTTTTGCGTGGTTGTGATTCTTTTTCCTTCAACCCCAAACTCTACTTGTTTAGCCGTTTCATCACTGAGTCTATCTAACACAAAATCATATTCTATATTTAAAACCTTTGCGATTTTCTCAGCTGCATCTTCCTTGTCGACCACATAAGCTGGTTGTGTGCCATCAAAGCGATCTTCTGCGATATAGG
Organism: uncultured Erysipelothrix sp.; assembly: GCA_964429205.1. Lineage (GTDB taxonomy): Bacteria > Bacillota_I > Bacilli_A > Erysipelotrichales > Erysipelotrichaceae > Erysipelothrix. The sequence continues at coordinate 13,846 of CAYSBB010000015.1, read as the reverse complement.
CGTGGACTGTATAAGCTGTGTTGTCTTCAACAAGCACTTCATTTTGATAATCTAAGATGCGTCCCCTTTTGGCAACAATCGGTTCATGAATGGTATGAATGTCTTCGATTTCATGTTTAATGTCTGTTTTTGAATTGATGTGGTAGCCCTTGATGCTCACAATAAAAACATTGATTATCAACACAGAAAAAATCGTGATAATCAATGTAAATGTAATCAATAGTCTTCTGTTACGTTTAGCCTTCAATTTTAATCACCCTTATTAACAAAGTAACTGTTGTCAATATTGTGTTGAAGTCCTGAGGATTCTGCCTTTTCAACGATGTTTGCATAATCGCCCATGGCATTCACTTCACGAAGGAGTTTCTCTTTATCTTGAGTCAATTGTCTGACAACAATCTTGTTTTTTTCGATTTCTCGTGCAAGACGTGCTGTGTTTGCATGCACAAAGATTTTCGTTACAAAACTAAGTATAACACAAAGTGAAAAAATTAGTGTAGCATATCCAAATAGATTTAATTTTTTTTGTTTTCTTTTTCTTACGAGTTTAGCCATCTTCATGCATCCTTTCTATGACTCTCAATATGGCACTGTGTGCTCTATTGTTATGTTCAATTTCTTCTTTACTGGGTTTTTTATTTCTGTGAATCCATTTGAAGCTGATATTGTCTTCAATTGGAATCGGAATTCTTGGATTTACTTTGGCTGGTGTTGCTTCTTTGGTGAAAATGTTTTTAACCAAACGATCTTCAACACTGTGAAATGTAATGACAACGACCCTGCCACCCACTTTAACGCGTTTGATTGCGGCTTTTAAAGCTTTTTCAATATCACCAAGCTCATTGTTGACTTCCATACGGATTGCTTGGAATGTCTTCTTAGCGGGATGACCTTTTTTAAGTTCACGATATGGATAAGCTTTTTTAATGCACTCAACCAGTTCAAATGTGGTTTCTACGGGTCTATTTTCAATGATGTGTTTCACAATGCCTTTTGCATAACGTTCATCTGAATAAACCTTTAACATTTCAACCAGTCTTTCTTCTGGATATTCATTCACCACTTCATAAGCACTTAAGGCTTGAGTTTGGTCCATCCTCATATCGAGTCTTGAATCAAATCGATACGAGAACCCTCGGTCTTCATCATCAAATTGTGGGGATGAAACACCTAAGTCAAATAAGAACCCATCGACTGTATCAATGCCTTGTCGATCTAAGACTTTTTCGATATTGGCGAAACTGTCATGGACAATGATTGAACGTTCACTCAACAGTTTCTTTGATGCTTCGATGGCATCCAGATCTTTGTCAAAACAAATGAGTGTGCCTGTATCAAGTCTTTTATCAATTTCTTGAGCATGCCCTGCGCGCCCTAAAGTACCATCGATGTAAATTCCTGAACTTTTTATATTTAAAGCTTTGATTGCTTCTTTTAACATTACTGATTCATGCATATTAGAAAAACTCCGTTAATTCTTCTGCAATATCTTCAAAGCTTTCGCTTGCGATTGCATAGTATTCATTCCATCGTTCTTGATCCCAAATCTCAACATGATCACTGACGCCAATCACAACACACTCTTTTACAAGTTGTGCTTCTTTGACTAAGGGTTGTGGGAGTCTGATTCTTCCTTGAGCATCAAGAGTACATTCAGCGGCTTTAGCCATAATCATATGTGTAAAGCGACGGGCTTCACGCTTTGTACTGGGTAGTGTTTGAAGTTTTTGGTAGAGTTCTTGCCATTGTTTTTCAGTGTAGATTGCCAAACATCCATCGAGCCAGCGCGTTACAATCATGGTCTCACCCAATTCCTCACGAAACTTCGCAGGAATGATAATGCGACCTTTTGTATCTAAATTGTGTTGATATTCGCCCATGAACATTTGAAACTCACCACTTTCTACCACTATATGACACTTTCTACCACAATTATATCATATTATAGCTAAAATGGAAGAAAAAACCACGAAATAAGTGGCTTTTTAGACAAAATAAAAAAACGCCACATACGTAGCGTTTTATGATTAATTTTAGTTATTATGCACTGGTTCGATCAAATAAATCGTAGAGTACCTCTACCTTTAAACCGAGGGTCATCCCACCATAGGTAAAGACAGCAGCAACCAGTAAAATTAAAAACATGACTTTATCTGACATTCTACCCGTAAGTAGGTTTTTGGCTAATAGAATAACCACACCCATGACAAAGGCAGAGAATATAATTTTAACTAAATCTTTGATAATCGCAATCATGCCAAGGCGTTCAAACTTCTTCAATAAACTGATGAATAAAAAGCTTGCGCTGGTTAAGGCACTGATGGATAAAGCAAGAGTCAAACCTTTAATCCCTAAAGTGAATCCCAACACAAAGAAAAGTAAAATTCCTAAAGTAGAATTAATGATTTGCGCATATAAAGGTGTCATAGAATCTTGATAAGCATAATGAATTCTCATAAAGAGATCTTTAAGGGCAATAAAGAAAAGTCCAACTGCCGCAAATCTAAAGACATTACTCAAGACTTCTAATTCTTCAGGTCCCACTTTACCCCCGCCATAAACAACATTTACAATTTCATAACTTAAAGTCATAAAACCAACGGTTGCAGGAATGATAAAAAGTGAGATCAGTAAGATGGCATCATTCATGGATGAAACCACTTTACGTTTGTCATGTTTAGAAGCCGCATTTGCGATGGTAGGATAGGCAACAGATAATATACCTGTCACAAATAAACCGGTCGCAAAACCCATTAATCGGGTTGACATCATGATATAAGAGTAACCACCCTTACCATGGATAAAGGTTGATGAACTCATCATGATTAAATCTTGTAAAGACAAGATGGCGGTTGAAATAAGCAGTGGTCCAGCAAGTGTCACCATTTTTATTAAATGCGGATCTTTAAAGTTAAAGACCATACGGTATCTGAACCCGTACTTACGCATATATAAATAAATGATCGCACCTTGCAGTAAATATCCTGCTAACGCCCCATAAGGCATGATGGAGGTCGTCCCTGCTTTATAAGATAAAATGGTTGTTGTGATGATAATGATGTTACTGGGAATTGAAATTAAGTTTGGTAAAACAAAACTTTCATTCACATTTAAGTATCCTGTTCCCAATTGAATAATCGCAACAGAGATGACACTTACAGAAATCACACGCACAAAACTTGCGGCCAAGGCATTGGTCTCTTGATCAAATCCTACCGCAGCAATTTTAACCATCACATTGGGAAACAGAAACATAAAGATCCCCAATACAAGCGCAAAAGAAATCATGATATTGAAAATATTATTCACAAAATCATTGGCTTCTTCTTCGCTCTCTTGTTTGACACGCGTATACATGGGAATGAATCCTGTCACAAATGCCGCTGCGACCACCGTTAAGACTAAAGATGGCACACCAAAGGCAAGCATGAAGGCATCACTCACAACACCCACCCCAAAAAAGTATGAGATGATTCTGTCACGCGCAAACCCAAATAGTTTCGCAATGATGGTTACAATCATGACAACAATGGTTGTTTTTTTCATGATTTAACTCCTAGATGACGCGCCATTCTAGTTCTAATGTCACATCATATTCTTTTTTCACACGGTCTTTACACTCTTGAATAACCGCCGCAATGTCGTCTACTTTAGCATTTCCTGCATTCACAATGAAACCAGGATGTTTTTCTGATACCAAAGCATCTCCAATTCTAAAGCCTCTTAAATCAACCCCATCAAAGAGTTTCCAAACAAATAAGGAATTGCCTTCTTTGTCTTTTGGACGCTTGAAGACAGAACCTGCGTTTGCGAAGTTTCTGGGTTGTTTAACATAACGTTCATGACGATAATCAAGCATTTGTGCTAAGACTTCTTCGTAGTTTCCTTCAATGGCTTTAAGTCCACATCTTAAAACATAAACTGGTAAATCGTTGAGTTTTGAATAACGATATGCAAAGAATGACTCATCTGGAATGATTCTTTGAATTTCATTTTTTTCAATATTATAGACTTCGATCCAGTTTACATATTGTCCGATGGTATATTGCCATTGTCCAGCGTTCATATAAAGTCCGCCTCCAATGGTTCCAGGAATATCTTCGGTAAACGCAAGTTCACCAAGCGATTGTTCACACGCAAACCATGCAAGACGGTGCATTCTTGTGCCTGCTTCACAAATGATTTCATTGCCATCAAATTCAATATCGTTAATTAAATTTGTAAGGATGAATGCATAAGATTCATCATAATATTCTTTTGAAAAGAAAATATTGGAACCATTTCCAATGACCACAATTTTACGATCTTTATAATCTCTTAATGATGACACAAACCCTTCAATTGAATGTGGCATGACTAAGGTATGGGCTGTGACATCCAGTCTGAGTGTGTTGTAGCGTTTTAAGGACGCATGATTTAAAATAAAATAACCTGTCATAATTTCTCCTTATAATTCTTAATAAAAAAATCTTGGTTAACCCAAGATGATTTTACTTTTTATCACGTTCAACGCGGTGTGGTACGCTCCACTCACCTGTAACTGGGTCTTTTACAACTGTTACGCGTGGTAATTTAACATGCGTTCTTCTTTTCGCTTTACGAGTTTTTGACGTTCTTCTTTTTGGTACTGCCATGGTATTCACCTCCGTTAATCAAATTTGAATTGTTTTAATTTTGCTAATCTAGGATCTAGTGTCTCTTCTTTTTCTTTGGTGTAGTCTTCCTCTGTCAGAACACGCCATCCATCTCCAGACGGATACGTTTCAAGTTCAGGGTCAACGACTTTAATTGGGATTTCAGCTAAGATTGCGCTCCAAATAAAGGGCCATAAATCAATCTCTAATCCTTCTACCAAAATTAAATCTTCATCTTCTTCAAGCAAGTCATTGTCTTCAAACATAAATGTTTCTGATAACTTTGTCTCAATGTCAATTTCGATAGGAACTAAAGAAATTGCACAAGGGACTGTAACAGAACATGTGATGTCCAATCCAACAATAAACTCGTTTGACTTAGAATCATAGAATCCATGTCCACTCACATAAATATCTTTCATATCACTATAACGTTCATGTTCAATATACGATTGATCATCAAGTTCAATGTGTTCAGATATTGTTAAGTAGGGATTCTCGAGATCTTCAAGATCATAACGATGCAACTTCATACTATCACCTAACTTTAATTGCTATTCAATTATAGTGAATATCAAGCCAATTGTCAAATATAACTTTGCGGTCTTTTTCACACTATTCACTGAATGATTTTCTTATTTAAACTTCCACATTTTTCATGGCTTTTTCGTAACTTTTTTTAATACGATCCATGCTAACGTGGGTGTAAACTTGTGTTGTACTGATGGACTCATGGCCCAGTAATGCCTGCACCACCCTTAAGCTTGCACCATTATCTAAAAGATGGGTCGCAAAGGTGTGTCTGAGCATATGTGGGTGTAAATGAGACCTTAAATTCGCTTTTTCACCTTGAGTTTTTAAGATGTACTGTAAACCTCTTACAGAGAGTGGTTTACCACTGTTACTCACAAAAAGAAAATCATGTTTTTCATTTTTTAAAATTTCAGGTCTAACACTTTCAATATAAAACTTCATACTTGGTACAAGACTTGGATAAAAGAATAAATGTCTTTCCTTATCTCCCTTACCCACAACCTTCAACATCCTTTGATCAAAATCAAAATCATGTAGACTTACATTACACAGCTCACTGGCCCTTAAACCACACGCATACATCAGTTCAATGATCATTTTATTACGATATCCAAGATCATCCACTTCACAAGATGCAATGAGTTTCTCAAGCTCTGAAAACATCAGAAATTCTGGCAAACGTTTTTTTCTTTGTTTGATTGAAACATTGAGAAAAGGATTTTCTTTGGCACCATAATTCATTTGCATGAATTTCATAAATGATCTTAAAGATGATACTTTTCTGGCAACACTTGATGTACTCAAGCCTGTTTCATATAAAACATTAAGATAGGCATATCCAAGCATACTATCTAAAGCCATGATATCTTCATCTTCGATATAATCAAGAAATTGTAAGATATCAGTTTCGTATGCATCTTTTGTGTGCTTTGAAGCAGTATTTCTATAATCTGTATGTTTTAAAAAGTTATCGAGATAAACTTTGTTTAAATGCTCTGACATGGTCTAAACTTCTTTGTGCCATTTCTTCACGATCTTTAAGTCTGTTTTGTACAAGTCCAAAGTTAGCATTCATCGGTTGGAAATTGTGTGGGTTTGCACTTGCAACATAACTTGCCATAGCACCCATCACTGTTTCTTCTGATAAATGATGTAAGGGTCTTTCTTCTAAGTGCTCAATCATATTCAGTGCTGCATATAAACCACTGGCACTGGATTCAATATAACCTTCTACACCGGTAATTTGTCCTGCGAAGAAAATGTTATTGTATTCTTTCATTTGATAGTTTCTATTTAAACTCTTGGGTGCATTGATAAATGTATTACGGTGCATAACACCATATCTTACAATTTCAACATTTTCTAAACCAGGAATCATTTGAATGATGCGTTTTTGATCGCCCCACTTGATTCTTGTTTGAAAACCAACCAGGTTATAAAGTGTCCCTGCTGCATTATCTTGACGCAGTTGCACAACCGCATAAGGTCTTGTGCCGTCTTCTTTTTCTAAGCCTACTGGTTTAAGCGGACCAAATGTTAATGTTTTGGGACCACGCTTTGCCATCACTTCTACGGGCATGCAGCCTTCAAAGACTTTAAGGTCTTCAAAATCACGCATGGGCGCAAGTTCTGCTTCAATCACAGCACGATGGAAAGCATCAAACTCATCTTTAGTCATGGGACAGTTAATATAGTCTTTACCATCCCCTTTGTCATAGCGACTTTTACGATATGCAATATCAAAGTTAATGGTTTCTGCATCCACAATAGGTGCGACGGCATCATAGAAATAAAGTGATGTATCATGTACCAAATCTTGAATTGACTTTGATAAGTTATCAGAAGTCAAGGGACCTGTTGCAATAATGGTTGGAATGTTGGGATCAATTTCTGTGATTTCTTCTTTAACAATCGTTAAGTTGTCAAACGTTTTTAATGTATTTTCTACATATTCACTAAAATCTTGACGGTCTACCGCCAATGCACTGCCTGCTGGAATACGTGCATTGTCAGCAGCTTTCATAATCAATGAATCTAATTGACGCATTTCTTCTTTTAAAAGCCCTGCAGCATTGGAAAGTGCATCAGAGCGAAATGAGTTTGTACAAACAAGCTCAGCCAAGTTTTCTGTTTCATGAGCTGGCGTTTGTGTTTTGGGACGCATTTCGTAAAGTGTGACGTCATATCCTTTTTTCGCAAGTTGATATGCAGCCTCACTTCCCGCAAGACCCCCACCGATGACTCTAATCTTCTTTGACATCTTGAGTTTCTTCCTTTTTTTCTTCTTTTTTATTCTTCTTTTCTTCAGGTTTAATATAACGACATTTAGGGAATGCTGAACAGCCTGTGAAGTATGTACCATAACGGCTCTTTCTTCTTACAAGTTCACTACCACACTCAGGACAAATTTCTCCTGTAAGTTCTGGTTTTGCTTTTTCTTCTAAGGGTCTATTATATCGACATGCTGGGAAATTATTACATGCAATAAATTTACCATAACGTCCTGTTCTATACACAAGATCACCACCACATTCGGGACATGCTTCCCCTACCTTTTCAGGGGGTAGTTTGACCATATTTTCATCTGCTTTTTCAAGCAATGGATAAAACTCATCAACGAAAGCTTGAAGTGATTTAACGTTATCTTCATTGCCTTCAGCTATTTTATCTAAGGTCTCTTCCATATCGGCTGTATAGTGTACGTTAATAATGGATTCAAAGTGATCTTGTAGGTTGTCATTGGTAAGGACACCTTGTTCTGTTGGTTTAAAGACACGTGTTTTATTGGTTTCTGATTGTGCCCCAAAGGTTGAATAACCACGTGCTACAATCGTATCTAAAATCATGGAATAAGTCGATGGACGACCAATGCCCAATTCTTCTAATTCTTTAATAAGACGGGCTTCAGTATAGCGTGCTGGGGGTTGTGTAAAGTGCTGTGTTGGTTCAATCTTCTCAGCTTTATACATTTTATCTTCATCCAGTTCCCCAATAATTTTATCAGTACTTGTTTCGTATGAATATACTTTTAAGTAACCATCAAATTGTAAGACTTGACCTGATCCATTGAAGTCGTAGTTATTTTGTGTAAACACAACACTTACAGCATCATAAACAGCAGGTGCCATTAAGGACGCCAGTGCACGATAATAAATAAAACGATAGAGTTTGTATTCATCAGGTGTTAAAACACTCTTTAAGGATTCAGGTGTACGTGTGATGCTGGTTGGGCGAATAGCCTCGTGCGCATCTTGTGTGTTTTCTGTTTGTTTGGGTTGTTTGTAGCTTCCTACATACTTTTTACCATGTTCTTGTTCAATGTATGACATGGCACTTTCCACAAAACTGTCTGAAAGACGGGTTGAGTCAGTACGCATATAGGTAATGAGCCCTTCTGTTTCTTTTCCAATATTAATACCTTCATAGAGCTTTTGAGCAATACGCATTGTTTTTCTTGATTGGAAATTTAAGCGTGTTGAAGCTTCTTGTTGAAGGGTTGATGTAATAAAGGGTGCTCTGGCATTTTTACGACGTTTTCTTTTCTCAAGTTTTTTAATCGCAAACTCGCCAGTTGTTGCATCAAGCACTTTTTGTGCATCCGCTTCATTTTTAAGTTCAAGTTTTTCATCATTAAAACGTTCTACCGTTGTTTCAATTTCATGACCTTGATTATCAAAGAACGCTTTTACGCGCCAGTACTCTTCTGGAATAAAGGCTTCAATTTCTTTTTCACGATCAACAACCAGTTTTAAAGCCACAGACTGAACACGGCCTGCACTTTTTGATCTGATTTTAGATTGTAATAATTTAGAAAGTTTAAATCCAATGATTCTATCTAAGATTCGACGTGTTTCTTGACTCTTAACCAAATCCATATCGATGGGACGTGGTTTTTCAAAAGCTTTTAAAACAGCATCTTTGGTAATTTCATTAAAAATTACACGGTTATCTTGGTCAATTTCTAAGCCCAATTCATCAGCTAAGTGCCATGAGATGGCCTCTCCCTCACGATCGGGGTCAGTTGCAAGATAGACTTTATCAGCAGTTTTTACTTTTGATTTTAATTCTTTTACCGTATCTCTTTTTTCTTTGCTGATAGTATAGGTTGCTTTAAATTCATCTTCAAAATCAACACCCAGGCCATCTTTGCCTCGTGTTGCTAAATCTCTAATATGTCCTTTTGATGAGACCACTTCAAAATCTTTACCTAAATATTTTTCAATTGTCTTTGATTTTGATGGGGACTCCACGATTACTAAGTTTTTCATTTCATCAACTCCAAGTTCTACTTTCTACAAATTATGAACACTTGTCAAGATATCTGCCCCTTCCAGAATCAATTGATTGCAGCCTTCGCCACTTTTTTCATCAATTGGATGGGGTAAACATAAAACATGTCGGTTCATACTTAACGCCTCATTGACTGTGGTCATGGTACCACTTTTGAGTGCTGCACTCATGACATAGAGGCGATTACTTAATGCCGCAATAATACGATTTCTAAACGGAAAATAATAAGGCTTTGGTTTTACGCCTTGAGGATATTCCGAAAGAATCAGTTGTTTATTTGCCATTTCTTTAAATAATCTGGTGTTATTTTTTGGGTAAATAACATCTATACCACACCCTAACACAGCAATTGTACTAAAATCAAGTGCTGCAGCATGGGCTGTTGCATCAATGCCTTTTGCAAGACCTGATACAATCACTTTTTCTTTTTTAATATTATTTACGAGTGTTTTGGTGGTTTGTATTGCATATAAAGAAGGTTCACGACTTCCCACAACACTGACACTTTTCATCTTTAATAAATCTGCATTGCCTTGATAATATAAGACAAAGGGAGGATTTTTTAAATCATAAAGTGCTTTAGGATAATTTTCATCCCCAATACAAATAAAGGGGTATTGAGACGTGTAATTTGGTACTTTCATTCTTTTTTCTAATGCTTTTTTTATTTTATGGTATGCACCATCATAATGCATTGATAAATCTTTTAAATAATTTCTCATACATATCACCACTAAGAATTGTGGTTTTAAAAAAAGAAGTCCTAAATATCCAAAGACATTTGAACCTCTTCTTTAAAGCGAAATGATTTACGGTGCGCTGAAGTGCGACCATATTTTAAGATTGCTTCTTTATGGGCTTTGGTGCCATAACCTTTATGGTTTTTAAAGCCATACTCTGGATATTTTGCGTCTAACTCAATCATCATCGCATCGCGCACAGTTTTCGCAATAATGCTGGCAGCCGCAATACTGATAGAACGCGCGTCTCCTTTTACAATAGAGACGACCTCTTTATTTTCTACATTAAGTGGCATCGCATCACTTAAGACAACCGGTACATTTAAATCTCTTGCGATTTTTTCCATGGCCATCTGTGTTGCTTTATAGATGTTGAGTTCATCAATAGTTTCAACTGAAACCACTTCAATTTGATACGCTTTGGCATCTTGATAAATTACTTCGACGATTTCTTGTCGTTTTTTATCCGATAATTTTTTTGAATCATTGATCAGCGGATTATCATATCCTTTAGGAAAAATCACACCGCACACAACACAAGGTCCTGCCATAGGTCCGCGTCCTGCTTCATCAAGTCCTAAAACATCTTTATCTAATGCCCAGTAAATTTTTTCAAATTCCTCTGTTAGTCCCATGTAATACTTCCTAAGACACCATTTTGAACATCATGAATAAAAACAGCACGTGCTTTTGTGATGTCTAAGGTTGCCCCATGATCCAAGAATCCTTTGTTTTTGGCAATGTCTTCAAAGAAATGATCAAAGTTTTCTAGCTTATAGGTTGTTTTAAGGTTTTGAGCATGTGTTTGGATTAACGTGTCTTTTGCATAATTTGAAACAAGTTCAATGGGATAGCCTGTTTCTTTGATAGAACCTACTAAAGCACACTTAATCCCCATCTCTTCAGTTTCAAATTTTGGCCAAAGCACACCCGGAGTATCAACAATTTCAAGTGTTTCACTGACCTTCACAAGCTTCAAGGACTGGGTCACACCCGGTCTATTTTCAACCTTAGCGGCCCTTCTTCGACCAAGCTGGTTAATGACGGTTGATTTACCAACATTTGGAACACCGACAATTAAAGCACGTGAAGGACGAGAACGAATGCCACGGCGTTTATCGCGTTCATGGCGCTCTTTCATGATAATTTCTGTTTTTTCAAGAATTAACTTTTTTATTGGGTCATTTAAAACATCTAACAATAAGACTTCATGGCCTTCATCCGTCAGTTGTTTAACCCATTTGTTTGTTTTTTCAGGATCTGCGAGATCTTTTTTCGTCAGTAAAATAAGACTTTTTTTAGACGAAACTGTTTTTGCGAGTACAGGATTTCTCGTTGAAAAAGGGGCACGTGCATCACGACATTCAATCACAAAATCAACCGTATTAATATTGTCTTCAATCAAGCGGATGGCTTTGGCCATGTGTCCTGGAAACCATTGAACTTGTGTCATGATATCTGTCTCCTATCTTTAATTATTTCCAAGTATTCTAATTCTGTTAAATGGATAGAATACAAAACCGTTTTTACTTTTTAATTGTTCTTCTTTAAAAGGGCCATAAATTCTAGAATCACTGGATCTGGGTCTGTTGTCTCCAAGAAGATAATATTCATCATCTCCTAAAACTACAGGTCCAAAATCAGATGTGAAGTCAATATTTCGATCATTTGTGATCAGTTCCATATAATCTTTATCTAAGAATGGTTCTTCTACATACTCATCGTTAATATAGAGTTTGTCGTATTCATAACGGACTGTTTCCCCTGGTAAACCAATCACGCGTTTTACCAAGTGTTGTTTTGTTTCTGGGCGAAATACAATCACAATATCAAAGCGTTGCGCTTTATTTTTTCTATATGAAAATACATTTGAGAATCCCAACTCATGAGATTCAAGATTTGGATGCATAGACTCGCCTTCTACACGAAAGGGTCTGAAGAAAAATTGTACAATCACAAGGTTGATGATGATATATATAACAACCATCGTTATGACATCTTTTAAAAAGCTTAAAAATTTATCATTTTTCATTTAATGCTTCTTTCTTTTAAAAAAAGAGTCGATTAACGACTCTTTCAATTAGCGAATTTCAGTTAATCTTGCTGATTTACCTGAACGTTGACGTAAGTAGAATAACTTCGCACGACGTACTTTACCACGACGTACAACTTTCACACTTTCAACAATTGGGGAATGAACAGGGAATGTTCTTTCAACGCCAATTCCTGAAGAGATTTTACGTACTGTATATTTTTCAGCAATTCCACGACCTTCGCGGCTGATTACTACACCCTCGAATGCCTGAATACGCTCCTTCTCACCTTCACGAATACGAACATTCACAATAACTGTGTATCCTGCTTTGAAATCAGGGATATCTGTACGCATTTGATTTTCGGTGACTTTACGGACTAATTCCATCATAATTTTCACGCCTTTCTAATGTTAAAACCAGTTCATAATACATAGATTAGCGGAACAGGAGTGCTAAATGCTTATATAATCTATCATAATCTAATCTTTAAATCAAGCCTTAACCAAACATTCTTGAGAAGCTGCGCATTTGTTTTTCCATCTTCTTAAATTGATTTAAAAGACGGTTTACTTCTGTTGTAGAAACACCTGCCCCTTTGGCAATTCTGTTTCTTCTTCCAGCACGGATAATGTCTGGATTTCTTCTTTCTTCAAGTGTCATACTTGAAATGATGGCTTCTGTCTTTTTGAGTTGTGATGCCGCATCGACATCACTAATTTGGTTTGCCATTTGCCCCATTTGACCTGGCAGCATTTTCATAATGCCAGATAAAGGTCCCATTTTAGAAACTTGTTTTAATTGAACAAGCATATCTTCAAGTGTAAATTCACCACGCATTAAACGCTCTGCAGATTTCTCAGCTGCTTCAAGGTCCATTTTCTCTTGTGCTTTTTCAACTAAAGAGACAACATCTCCCATCCCTAAAATACGTGATGCAATACGATCTGGGTGGAATAAATCTAAATCTTCAATGGTCTCCCCCACACCCACAAACTTCACAGGAACACCCGTCATATGGCGTACAGATAAAATGGCACCACCACGTGCGTCTCCATCAAATTTTGTTGCAACAAGACCCGTGAGTGTGAGTGATTCATTAAAACCACGTGCTACGTTAATCACGTCTTGTCCACTCATTGCATCAACTGATAATAGTACTTCATCAGGTTTCGCAATTTTTTCAATATCGATGACTTGTTTCATCAGTACTTCATCAATTTGTAAACGTCCTGCCGTATCAATTAAGACTACATCATAATTATTGGCTTGTTTTAGAGCACTTTTTACAACTTCAACTGGGGTACTGTTTTCTTTATGGAAAACATCTACGCCAATTTGATCTCCTAAAATTTGAAGTTGCTCAATGGCTGCAGGACGATCTAAGTCTGCTGCAACCAGTAAAACATTTTTATCTTCTTTTGTTTTTAAATGGTTTGCGATTTTTGCGATTGAGGTTGTTTTACCTGAACCTTGCAGACCCACCATCATTAAGATACCGGGTGTCTTGGTGAATTCTAAGTTTTGTGTTTCTGACCCTAAAATATCAATCAGTTTATCATTCACAACCTTCACAAACATCTCAGAAGGATCAACACCTCTGACGACCTCTTGT
>CAYSBB010000014.1:16398-19396 GCA_964429205.1 uncultured Erysipelothrix sp. | reverse complement strand
TTTTTTTGTAGTTTGATTATTTTGTTTTCCAAATCTCATTTTCATAATCTTGGATGGTACGATCACTGGAGAAATATCCTGCAGTCGCAATATTAACCAACATCTTTTGTCCCCACTCAAAGCGGTTTTCATAATCTAAAAGCATTTGATCTTTCACTTTAATATAATCTTCCAAATCAAGAAGTGTCATAAAGGCATCATTGTCTTTGATATTATAATAGAGTCGGTATAAGTTTTCTGATGTTCCCATTTGACGCATTGGTTCAGACACTATAAAGTCTACCAAGCGACGAATACGGTGGTTGTTTCCATAGTAAGCATGGGGATGATATCCTGCAGTCTCATAGAGTCTAATAACTTCATCACTTGTCTTACCAAAGATATAAATATTGTCTTCGCCAACTTGTGATGCAATTTCTACGTTTGCGCCATCCAGTGTCCCAAGTGTTAAAGCACCATTTAACATGAGTTTCATGTTTCCTGTACCACTGGCCTCTTTAGATGCAAGAGAAATTTGTTCACTGATGTCTGCAGCAGGAATGAGGCATTCTGCTTTTGTTACATTATAGTTTTCCACAAAGACAACTTTAATATATTGTGATGCCACTTCATCTTGTTCAATGAGTTTAGAAAGTGTCAGAATTGTATGAATGATATCCTTTGCGCTTGTATACGATGGTGCTGCTTTAGCCCCAAAGAAGAATGTTACAGGTCGCGCTGGACGATAGCCACCCAAGACTCTTAAATATAAATCAATAATATATAAGAGGTTTAATTGTTGGCGTTTGTATTCATGTAGACGTTTAATTTGAATATCAAAGATTGAATTTTCATCAATGATGATCCCTTCAGTGCGCTGAAGAGTTTCTTTTAAACGACGTTTGTTTTCAGTTTTAATTTCAAGTAAACGATCAATGACTTTTGGATCATCTTTGAAATCTAGCAGTTTCTCAAGTTGTACTGCATCCTCTTTATATGTTTTACCAATGGTTTCATCTAAGAAAGATGTGAGCGCTCTATTACTGAATAAGAGCCATCTTCTGAAGGTAATCCCATTTGTTTTATTATTGAATTTCTCTGGATATAAGTTATAGAAACTCTTCAGTAATGTATTTTTAATAATTTCTGAGTGAAGTTTGGCAACCCCATTCACACTATAACTGAAGTTTACTGCCAAGCTTGCCATATGGACAATATGGTAATAACCGATGATGCCAATAAAAGGATCATTACTTCTGGTTCTGACTGTTTCATCCATTTTTCTGACCACTTCTTCTAACTTCGGATCAACATATCTAAAGTAGGATAGAGGCCATGTTTCAAGCGCTTCTGAAAGGATTGTATGGTTTGTATACGCAAAGGTATTACTTACCACTTCAATCGCTGTATCGTATGCGACGCCCTTTTCTAGAAGGTGTTTCATTAGCATGGGGATCGCCAGTGCAGGGTGTGTGTCATTAATTTGAATGACCACATGTTTATGAAGTAAAGCCAAATCACCTTTATATTCACTTAAGATATAATCAAGGCTTGTTTTCACCATAAAGTACTGTTGAATAAAACGCAATCTTTGACCAGATTCTGTAGAATCATCAGGATATAAGAATAGTGTTAAGTTTCTTTCAATCGCATGTTCATCAAAATGAATCCCACCATCAATTAAGTTATTATCAATGGACTCCAGATCAAACAATCTTAAGACTGTTTTTTCTCCACGATATCCCATGATATCCATCTCATACATTCTTCCAAATACACGCATATCAGCAATTTGAACTTTTGAAATGAAGTTTGTTTTCTTGAGCCAGCTGGGTTTATCTAACCACTCATCTGGAAATTCAAGCTGATGGTTGTTGGGACTGAAGACTTGTTTAAACAAGCCATTATGATAAACAAGACCCAAACCTTCTCCATTAATCCCCAAAGTCGCAATGGAGTCTAAAAAACATGCCGCAAGACGACCCAAACCGCCATTACCCAGTGCAGGCTCTGGCTCAAAATCTTCCAGTTCACTGATTTTTCTTCCGTATTTTGTGAGGTGCTCTTCCACTTCTTGATAAATACCCAAGTTCATTAAGTTATTGGACAATAATTTTCCAATTAAAAACTCAGCGGATAAATAATATACTTTACGATCTCCTGAAACTTTTGGAACATCGTTCATCTGGGCTTGTGTATAGTTTAATAACCGCTCATAAAGAATCTCGGTTTTTAAATCCGTAACATCCCCCAAATACGTTGCAACACTCATAATCTTTCCTCCCTCAAGAAGCCTTTAGAAATCCTTAGTGTCAGGATTGGGGGCCTCTTTTCCTATACCTTTGAGTGTATCGATTTTTGATACATCATCTTGTGTCAGTTCAAAATCAAACACATCGAAGTTTTCCACAATGCGTGATGGTGTGACTGACTTGGGTAATGGTACATACCCTTTTTGAATTGACCAGCGAATCGCAACCTGTGCAATACTCTTATTGTATTTGTTTGCGATGGCTTTTAGATCTTCATTATCTAAAATTGTCCCTGTTCCAAGTGGACTGTAGGCTTGGGTTATGATGTTATGTGCATCATTATAAGCTTTCAGTTTTTCTTGTGGATCAGATGGACTGGCATAGATTTGATTCACAGCTGGTTTAATTTTTGCGCTTTCGAGTAAGCTGTCTAAATGATGTTCATGAAAATTAGACACACCTATGGCACGAATTTTTCCTGCCTCAAGTGCTTCTTCCATCGCACGCCATGCTTCAGCGTTACCTTGTTGCCATGCATCACGAATGATCTTTGGATTTGGCCAATGTATTAAATATAAATCAATATAGTCAACTTGAAGTTTTTCAAGTGATGTATCGATGGCTTTTTTTGCAGCTTCATATGAGTGCGCATCATTCCAAAGTTTGGTGGTTAAGAAGATCTCTTCTCGCTTCACGCCACTTTCGAGAATACCTTCGCCAACACTTGCTTCATTACCATAAACAGCGGCTGTATCAATATGGCGATA
>CAYSBB010000014.1:6251-16298 GCA_964429205.1 uncultured Erysipelothrix sp. | reverse complement strand
CCTTTAATCTTCCATTCCCAGTTGGGACTTCCCACTGTTCCTGGTGAATTCATCGTTGCATCTTTTGAAAGACGCATAATGTCTTGTGCTGGTAAGATCACCATATTTGCATTTAAGCTTAAGGCGTAATGATTGATACGATCAATCAGATTACGATCTTTAATCCCTTGTTTTCTTAAATCACGTCTGACTTGAAGCTTCTTCATAAAACTCATGTCTTCAACAGCCCCACCCACAGGTTGATTATCATGTGTTCCTGTATAGGCCAAGATGTTTTCTGACATCGTTTCATCGCGTTTGATCTCTTCTGGCTTCAATGCAAACTGGATAATTTGCATCCCCATCAGATCATAATCATCACGCAGTTCAAGTACTTCAGGACGCAAATCCCCTAAATCTTCAACCACAAGGTCTAAATCTTCTATTTGAGCATAAATCGCATCAAAGAAGTCGTTACGCGGACCAATACGCCACTCCCCATTGATTGCGGTTGTTTCCTTAGCGTCAATAACCCAATAGGTGTCAAAGGCCCTAAAGTGGTCAATACGAATGGTATCGAACAAATGTTGATTCCATCCCAAACGCTCTACCCAAAATTTATAGTTTGTCTTTTTCATGACATCCCAGTTATAGATTGGATTTCCCCATAACTGTCCTTCTGTACTGAAATAATCTGGGGGTACACCCGCCACAAGTGTGGGGCGTCCATCTTCATCAAGATAGAAATATTCTCTATTAAAGTATACTTCATGTGAATCATGGCCAAGATAAATGGGAATATCACCCATAATGCTTAAACCGTGCGCATTCGCATAACGTTTTAAATCCATCCATTGTGTATAGAATACATATTGAATAAACTTCTCAAGTTCTACCTTTTGTTGATCAGCTTTAAAGACAGTCCAATCAGTCCAAGTTGTGAAGTTATTGGCTTGTCTGAGTGCCATAAATTGGGCATACTCATCCAGCCAAAAGGCACGCTTCACAAATGCTTTATAGCTTTCATCTTTTTTAAAGTGTTCAAAAGCTTGAGCTAAATATTCACGCTTAATGAGTCTTGCATGATCATAGTCCGCCTTCTCACTCACAATTGGGTTGAAATTGAAATCTAAATTCATTTCCTCAAACAGTTGTTCGATTGAAATATAGATTTCATCTCCCGCAAAGGAAGAATATGTTTGGTACGGGGAGTTTCCATACCCAACTGGATTGAGTGGCAAGATCTGCCAAATACTGGCTTCTGTACGACTGAGTCTGTTCACAAACTCATATGCACTTTTACCAAAGTCTCCGATACCCATGGTACCAGGAAGACTTGATACAGCCATTAAAAGCCCTGCTTGTCTATGTGTCATAAACTACACCTTCCAAATATCTCTGTTATAGTCGGCAATGGTTCTATCTGATGAGAAGAATCCGGCATTCGCAATATTCATTAGGCTCATCTTTGCCCACTTCACTTTATCTTCATAATCTTCAAACATTTGATCTTTCACACGAACATAATCTTCAAAGTCAATGAAGGTCATAAACCAGTCTTTATTCAAGAGTTCTTTATAAAGACGTTCTAAGTTTTCTTTACTGCCTTCTTTAAGCATTGTTTTTGAGACTAAGAAATCAACCGCTTCTTTTAATGCTGGAATTTCGTTATAGTAATCTATTGAAACATAATCTGCTTTTTCATAGTGTTCAATGATGGTATCACTGTGCTCACCAAAGATATAAATATTATCATCACCAACATGGTCTTTAATTTCCACGTTTGCGCCATCTAAGGTTCCTAAAGTAATCGCACCATTTAACATCAGTTTCATATTCCCTGTACCACTGGCTTCTTTTGAGGCAAGAGAGATTTGTTCACTCACATCACAAGCTGGGATGAGGTATTCTGCTTTTGAAACATTGTAGTTTTCCACAAATACCACATGGATATATTTTTTCAATAAATCATCTTTTTCAATAATGCTTGAAAGTGTTAACAGTGCGTGAATGATATCTTTTGCGATTGTATAAGCAGGTGCTGCTTTAGATCCAAAGATAAAGGTTACAGCACGCTTTGGACGGTATCCTTTTTGAATGCGTTGCATCAAGTGGATGATATACAGTAAGTTTAATTGTTGGCGTTTGTACTCATGGAGTCGTTTGATTTGAATATCAAAGATGGAATCTGTATCCAGTTTCACACCTTCTGCATCCAGCATAAAGTCATGAAGTCTTTCTTTTTGTGCTTGTTTGATATTCATAATATCTTTTAATACAGTTTCATCATCTTTAAAGTTTTCAAATGCTTTTAAAGCTGTGGCGTCTTTCTTAAAGTCATCTCCAATTTTTGAGGATAGATAATCCGTTAACATTGGATTTGAGAATTGAAGCCATCTTCTAAAGGTAATCCCATTTGTTTTATTGTTGAATTTATTTGGGTAAAGTTCTGCATAATCTTTCAGTTCAGAATTCACCAAGATATCTGTATGCAGTGCCGCAACACCGTTTACCGAGAAACTGAAGTGAATGGAAAGTGATGCCATATGTACCAGTTTATTTTTATCAATGAGTTGTACATTTGGATTCTTTGAACGTGATTTTACAATTTTATCCAGTTTCTTAAGAATGGCAACCATTTCTTTATCAACATTTTCAAAGTATGTTAATGGCCATTTTTCTAAAGCTTCTGCCAAGATTGTATGGTTTGTATACGCAAAGACATTTGAAACAATTTCAACTGCACGATCAAATGCAATACCGTTTTCTTGAAGTTTCTTAATGAGAATTAAAACTGCCATGGCAGGGTGTGTATCATTGATTTGAATGACCACATGCTCATCTAAGTTTTCTAAAACATCTTTATGTTGTTCTATTACATATTCAATGCCACTCACAACCATGAAGTATTGTTGGGCAAAACGAAGTCTTAAGCCTTCTTCTGTTGAATCATCTGGATAAAGGAATAGTGTTAAGTTTTTTGAAATGGCTTCTTGATCAAAATCAATGCCTTTTTCAACTAAAGTTTCATCGACTGACTCTAAATCAAAGAGCCTTAAAGTTGTTTTTTCTTTATTGTAGCCCATTACATCAATTTCATACATACGAGAAACAAGCTCTGTATCATTGATGGTTACAGGATAGGTTGTGTCAGTTTTTCTAAGCCATGATGGAATTTCAAGCCATGTGTCTTTTTCTTCTGTTTGAAGATGGTTTTTAAACACTTGTTTGAATAAACCATAGTGATAGCTTAAACCAAGACCTTCTCCGTTAATGCCTAAGGTTGCGATAGAATCTAAGAAACATGCTGCCAAACGTCCCAAGCCACCATTTCCTAAGGATGGTTCTGGATCGTAGCTTTCAAGTTCACTCATCTTGTGACCATTTGCTTCTAAGACTTCTTTAACATCATCATAGATGCCTAAGTTCATTAAGTTGTTGCTTAAGAGTTTTCCAATTAAAAACTCTGCGGACATATAATAAACCTTCCTGTCACCACTGACGTGTGGTGTATTCTCAATTTCTTCTTGTGTAATCTTTAAAACTGCATCGTATACTTCTGCAATCGAAGCATTTTGAAGATCATTTTTTGTATACTCTAACAATCTCTCTTTCATAGTTCCTCCTAATTTAATAAATTACATCATCATATTTAATACGTGTGATTTCATAATCCATGATGACTTCTTGTCCAAAATTACCTTGTAATAGGCGCATCATTTCAATGACTGCCTGAATGGCAATTTGATAGAAATCTTGTTTAACCGTTTGAATATGATAGCGAACATAACCTAAAAGTTTAATGCCATCATACCCACATACAGGTCTGAAGATATCCATTTCTTTTAGAGCTGATATGGCACCAATGGCCATTAAGTCTGATGCACAAATGACAATGTCTGCATCAAAGCCATGTTCTTTGGTGAGTTCGATGGCTTTTCTTTCACTAAAGTCTGCATACTGCGCATTCAGTGACACTGACATTTCATCACATGCATCCACAACACCTTGAAGTCTTAAGTCCGTCACAAATCCATCGCGACGTCCTGCAAGGTATAGTACATTGTGGACATCTGCAGAATGAGACTTGATCATTTTAATCGCAAGCTCTTTTTGCGCTTTTTGATGATCGACCATTACATAAGATGTTTTCTCATTTGCGATGGGCACATCCACCAAGACGGTTCTGAAGTGTTGCTCTAACACCATTTCATTGAAGACTTCTTGTTCTTTATGAAGTCCATAAACAATCATGCCTGAAATACTGAGTGATTTAAAGTATTGAATCAACTCAATTTTATTGAAATCAGAAAAGATATTTGAAAACACAGTAATGATTTCAAGCTTTTCTAATTTGGCTTGTTTGGATGTTCCAAATAAATATTGCATATTGATTTCGTCAATGGCTTGTTTATTATTATTGATAAACACCACAACCGCAATACGCTTATTGTTTTTTGAAGACAGTGCAGAAGCGATGGCATTGGGGACGTAGTTTAATTCTTCAACTGCTTTTAAAACTTTCGCTTTTGTCTCTTCACTGACATTCGCATAGTTATTTAAAACTTTTGAAACTGTTGAAACACCCACCCCAGCGCGTTTTGCAACATCACTCATACTTGCCATGCGACTCACCGCCTTTCTTCAATTAATACTGAGCTTTGTGGCTCTAAAGTAATCGTTGACCCTTTTTTCTTATGTTTTCCTAAGATGGAGACTGTTTTTTCAGCATCTATCTCAAAAGTTTTTGCTTCTTCAGATAAGTTATGGACAATCACAATGTGATCTTGTTTTGAAGCATAGAGGGAAGGATCTCCCAAATTTAGACTTTCATACTTTTCCCGGGAAATTTCTGGGTACTGGTTTCTGATTGAAATGACATGTTGATAATGATTCAAAAGAGAATCTTTATCCTTAAGAGCTTCTTTAACACTGAGTGGTGCATGATCTTGATAATCTGCATTTTCAGGTGCTTTGGTATAGCCTTTACTTGTCGTTTCATCCCATAACATGGGCAGTCTTTTATTTTCATCAATGCCACTACCCTTCATCCCAATCTCTTCACCATAATAGATGAAAGGATTGCCTGGGAGTAAAAGATAAATACTGGCAGCTTGTTTTTGTGTGGTTAATGAACTGAGATAGCCTGCACTACGATTGTTATCGTGATTTGATAAGAATGGTGCATCGATTGCATTTTCATTTTTACCACTGATTCTGTTTTCATATTTCTCAATATCTTGTGATAGTTTTAAACCACTTTTTGAATTAAGGTTCTTCACAATTTTACCACTATTTTGAGCGGCACCAAAGTTAAAGAAACTGTCTACGCCACTTCGATACATATCTTCAATAATGGCATCGGATGTCCATGCTTCTGCAACCAAATATGCATCTTCTTTATAATTCTTAATTTCAGTATTAAACCACTTTAGAAACTTAACGTTGTCTTCATGTGAGTCACTGAAGAAGTGTGTGGTTGCATCCAGTCTGAATCCTTTAACGCCTTTATCTAACCAAAACTTAGCACTGTCTAAAAGTTCTTCTTTTAAGATCTCATTGTGTAAGTTTAAATCAGGCATCTCACTCCAGAAATCGCCTTCATAGTAAAGTGAATCTGTGAGTTTATGATAGCCACCAACATTGGTGGTTTCAAAGTTATAGAAATCACACTCAATGGTTTCATCACATGTGTCATTGAGATGTGCGCTGATGGCTTTTTGAAACCATGGATGTTTTGAAGAGGAATGGTTGATCACAAAATCCAGGATTAAATCCATATTTCGATCTTGCATATCGTTTACTAAGTTTTCGAAATCATCCATGGTGCCGTAAGCTTCATCAATTGCTTTGTAGTCTACCACATCATATTTGTGGTAAGTAGGTGATGGGTTAATGGGCATCAGCCAAATGCCGGTTGCCCCAAGATCATATTGGATATAGTCTAATTTTTGACGAATCCCTTCTAGATCTCCCATACCATCATCGTCACTATCATAAAATGACGCAACGAATATTTCATAATAAACGGAGTTTATCTCTGGGACGATGTGCTGTTTTTGCGTAGAACAGCCCACAAGAAGCATTAAGATTAATAAGATGCCAAATGTCTTCTTCATCATCCTTTAACAGAGCCTCCCGTCACACCGGATACGTAATATTTCTGCATGTAGATAAAGAGAATGGTTATGGGTAGTGCTACAAGTACAGCTCCAGCCGCAAAGCGGGTGAAGTATTTTCCGATGTTTTCACGTGTTAACATTTGGAATAGTCCCAGCGCAACGGTATAGTTTTGGTAACTATCGCGCATGATGACTGATACGAAGATAAAGTCTACCCAAGGTGCCAAGAATGATGTTAATACTGTATAAATCACAATTGGTTTTGACATGGGTAAGGTAATCTTCCAGAAAATTTGATTCTTTGTGGCACCATCTAGCATGGCTGATTCATCAATCGCATAAGGAATGGTATCAAAGAATCCTTTTGAAATATAATAACCCATTGCGGCCCCACCTGAGTACACAAGAATTAAGGCATAAAGACTTTGTGCAAGCCCCATTGCTTTAATAATGTGATAGATGGCTGTCATGGACATAAATCCTGGGAACATGCCAAGAATTAATATAATGTTCATCATGGGTTTTCTTAACTTAAAGCGTAGTCTTGAGAATGCATAACTTGTAAGTAACACAATGACAGTTGTGATTGCAGTTGTAAATACCGCCACAAATAATGTATTCATAAACCATCTTGGAAAGTTAAATAACGTTGTATCTGTAAAAAGTAATTTGTAATTATCTAATGTAAATGTTTTAGGGATAATATAGTTAGTAAATGCGCCACCTTCGCCTCTAAATGATTGTAAAATTAACCAAGCGACAGGAAGCAACCAAATAAATGAAAGTACACTCAGGAATAAATGTCCTAAAGCACTGAATAATCTTCTTTTCTTTTGCATTATTGGAACGCTCCTTCCTTACCTTCTTGGGTAACTTTTCTAAAGACAATCAGAGAAAGTGTTGCACTGATCGCAAAGATTACGATACCCAGTGATGATGCCAAGGCATAGTTTTTCTCATCTACGGTCAATTTATAAAGCCAGGTAACCAGTAAGTCTGTATGACCTGCTTTATGATAACTCAATGTAAGTGGTCCCCCACCTGTTAAGAGGTAGATGACGTTAAAGTTATTAATATTTCCCACAAACTGGGTAATCAAATACGGTGCCGTAACACTGAGCATATATGGCAGTGTAATCTTTGTGAATTGAACAAAGGGTGATGCCCCATCAATTCTTGCACTTTCATACATGTCTTGTGGAATGTTCATTAAGATTCCTGAAGTAATCAGCATGGTATATGGAATACCAACCCACAAGTTAACCACAATAACAGTGATTTTTGCGATACTGGGACTGGACAAGAATGGAATGGCATTTTGTCCCCATTTGATTAAGATTTGGTTTACCGTTCCTTGATCTGCTAATAACTTAGACATAAGGAGTAAACTGACGAATTGTGGAATGGCGATGGTGGTCACAAAGACGGTACGCCATACTTTTTTCATTTTGATTGGTTTTGCGTTAATGAGCATTGCCAGTAACATTCCCAAGATATAGTTTAAGAATGTCGCAAAGAATGCCCAAATAAAGGTCCATTTCAATAAGGCAAAGAATGTTCCAGAAATGATTTTACTATCATAGAACATCACTCTAAAGTTTTCAAATCCAACCCAAGTGAATAAATTTCCGGGTGGTTGGTGATTTTTATCAAAGTTTGTGAATGCGATTAAAATCATAAAAATTAAGGGTAATACAGTAAATGCAATGGTAAGGATTGTCGGTGCACTTAAGATCGTAATATGGAATTTATTATCGAGTAAGTCCTTAATGTCCTCTTTGAGTGTTGGTAAGGATTGACCCTCTTCCACAAGTTTTTGATTATCGATTGCATTTTTTACGTTTAAGTAATAGACATAAAGAAAACCAATTAAGATTAAAATACTCAATACCCCAAAGAGTAGAAATAACATGGAGTTATCCCCTGCAGAGTTGATATAAATACCACGGTCTTCATCAAAAACACGCCCTGCCTCAACAGTTCCTAAATATCTTAACCCTTTAATACGATCAAATCCTGACATCACAAAGTAAACGATCCCTGTAATTTGAGCTATTAAGAAAATGATTCCACGATGAAATTGTTTTCTTAAAAATGAGCCCGAACCCATCACAAAATAAGACAAACGTGTTATGTTATCTCCGTTTTTAAAACCATTTATAAATTCTTTTAATTTGTTCATGTTTGTCACCTCTTATAAATAAAGGGGCAATGGCTTGCCCCTTATCAGTCTTATTCTGTAATTTGTGCAACCATCTCATCAAGTAAAGCCTTGATATCTGATGTATTACCACTTACAAGTTCTGTACCGAATGCTTCAGCTGGTCCCCAGTAAGCGCCAGTTACGTCTCTTTGTGAATGTGCAAATTCAGCTTGTTGTGCTAATGCGTTTAGTGCAACGTTATCTTTAACTTCTTGTGATTCTGCAACTTTAACATTGGATGGTCCAAGTGATCTTTGTGCAAAACGTTTTGCTTGTGATGCTTCGTTTCCTAAGAATTCTGCAAGTGCCATTGCTTGTTCTGGATGTTTAGTTTGTGAGTTAACACCGTAAACTTTATGTCCAGCAAAGCTTCCAAGTTGAACTTCTTCACCATCTAGGTTAAATGTAGGAAGTTTTGTAGCTCTATAGCCATCGCCATAAATTTCTTTGAATTCTTCTGCTTTCCAAGCACCTGATACTGCAGCTTTAACTGTTCCATCAGCGGCTCCAGCCATCATCACTTCATCTTCACCTGTTAAGAATGCGCTTGATGATACGAAATCTGCAATGTACTCACCAACTTTAACACCTGTTTCATTGTTGAAGTCTGTAATTTGTTTTCCATCTTTATAGTCAAGTGTACCACCTGCTCCTAAGAAGAATGATGCAATATACCATGAGTTATCCACTGCATAGTAAATCTTCTTGCTATCTGCTTCTAATTTCGCAACCATTGTATCTAATGATTGAACTTCTTCATCTGTGAAGTAGTTTGCATCATAATATAGGAAGTATCCGTTGTCTGCTGTAAATGGAATACCATACATACGGCCATCAATTGTAACAGCTTCACTTGCTCCTTCTGTATTTTCTGCAATGATTTTATCTTTGTTTAATGTGATTTCATAAAGTGCACCTGCTGCTAAGAAATCATGCATTTGGTCATCTGGAAACGCAAACACATCTGCTGAGGCTTCTAAGTCACCTGTAACTTGTTCTTGAGCATCTGGCTCACCCACAACACCTAATGTAATGTTATATGTGTCATCTGGATTTGCTGCTTTGAAATCTTCTACCAATTCAGCGAGTAATGCTTGGTCATCTTGTGATCCCCATAGTAGTAGATCATATGTACCGCCACCCTCATCTGTTTTTGGTTTTGAACTACATGCTGCGAGTGAAACTGCAACAAGTGCTACCATTAATAATCTTACGACTTTCTTCAAAATATTTTCCTCCTTTTGAAAACTCAGAAATCGTTTTCCTAGCTCTATTATATCACGATACAAATGTTTGTAAAGGGTTTTGGTAGCGATTTCAGAAAACGTATTCCGTAAATGTGCTAAAACCCACTGTTCACGCGGTTTTCACAATACAAACTTTTTTCACAAAATAAAAAAATGTCACAAACTGTGACATCTCTTCTTACTTTTTAAGTGGTATTTTATCATAACGATTGAGTGTAATGTAGTTATTTTGTTGGTCAAAATCAACATCCAGAACATAACCCAAACCATTGGGTGTATCAATCATATAATAATTATCAAAGGATAATGGTTTTAAGAACATGATGATGGTTCTGATGACACCTGAATGACATACTATGGTCACAGACTCTTCACCCTTATCTTTCATGTCTGATAAAACGGCGGTAAGTTTACCTAATAAACGCATGCTGACTTGTGAAATGGTCTCACCTTGAACGTGTTGTTGGTTTCTAATATACGCTTCATTATATGGAAT
>CAYSBB010000014.1:0-6151 GCA_964429205.1 uncultured Erysipelothrix sp. | reverse complement strand
TAATAGTGAAGTAAGGCACGTTCTTGTCTAAAGGAGTAGCCTTCTTTAATACGATACATTTCTTTTCTTATTTTAATCCAAGCTTTAACCTGATCATTCATGGCTTTATTTTTATCTAAGTATGACCAGTTAATACGGTTGATTGAATCAGAAGATTTATAAGAGTTTTCATCCCCTTGTTTATTTCTAAAGAAGGACTGACCAATTTGCAAGAAAGGAATCCCTTGAGATAAAATCACAAGTCCCATCATGAATAAGGCTTCATCTTTTCCTTTACCTGCTAAAGTGACTTTATCCGCAATCGTCATATTATCATGACACTCAACATAGTTCACACTTTGTGATGTCTTTTGAAACATCTGATGACCATAGGTATGATCACTGGAGCCACTGATCGCAGCTTTGATACTTTCAGTTAAAGAAACATCACCGCCCGCATAACCCAGATCTTTCTTGTTGAGTTCACCTGCCACGTTATCTCTAAATTGATCATTGAAATGACCAATACGTGGCATTTGGAAATAGTTTTTCATGGACGCTTGCATATATTCAGGAAGAACTGTTGGCATGCTCCAGCCTTCTCCATAAATCATGATATTTGGATTGAGCTCATGACATGCTTCAAATACACCATTCATCGTATCTACATCAAGGAGTCCCATTAAGTCGAAACGATAACCATCCACTTTATACGTATCCACAAAATGCGTGGTACTTTCTATGATGAGTTTTCGACACATTGGCATCTCAGATGCGATTTCATTTCCACAAAATGATCCATTACTTAATGAGAAGTCTTGTGTATATCTAAAGTAATAGTAAGGAACTAAAACATTCAGTGGGTGATCTTCTACTTCATAGATATGATTGAAGACCACATCAAGGTTAATCCCAACACCTTCCTTATGATAGCCATCCACCAGCTTCGCAAAATCATGCATGACTTGAATGGGATCATGGACATTGGAGCTATAGCTTCCTTCAAGACTCATAAACTGCATGGTGTCATAACCCCAGTTATATTTATCAAGTGGATTTAATTCATCCACCGTTTCAAAGTCATTGACAGGCATGAGTTGTAAATGGGTAATCCCTAAATCTAAAACATGCGCCATACCATAATTGCCATGTGATTCTAACATACCTAAGAATTGTCCACGGTTTTTAAATTTCACCTTTGGATCCATACTGAAATCACGCACACTGGCTTCTAAAATAATGGGGTCATCCTTTTTAATTAAAGGTGTGATGTTCAGATTTAAACTTTCAACATCAACCACAACACTGGCTTTACGATTTGGCAAACTTGCGATCGCATAAGGATCTGTGGTTGTTTTGGTTTTGTGGTAGATATTCACTTCGTATAGATAACTTTTTCCGTGACAGTTTTTATCTATTGTGAGTTTAAAGGTTCCGGTTGATTCACGTGTCATATCATATGCTTCATCTTCTAAAAGTAGACGCATACTTGTGGCTGTAGGGGCATAAACACTGAAATGTGTTTTATCGTCTTTAACCCATGCACCCATTTTTTCTTCAGTCGCATCAAATTTTTCTAAGAACCAGTCTTTTTTAACAACACCGCGAAAGATCACAGGATACGCTTTATCTTTAAAAAGTATATCCTGATTTACTTCTAGTGCCTCTGTTTTAAAAGTGACTTCATAGAAGCCATTAATCATTTTTGTATCTAAATATTCTAAAAAATTATTTTCTTTGTGGAGCGTTTCAATATCTTTACTGATAGAAACAACCCTTAATAGGTGTACATCATCATAAAATACCTGCAGCATAGCTTCCTCCCGTATTCACATAAACCGCGCATGATTTCTCATGGACCGCAAAAAACGCAATACCGTCATTATCCGTTGTGACGGTTTGTTCTGGGTCAAAAAGGTTCACATAGGTTCTATTTGCGTTTCTTTTTCCCACAAACATACGCTTGAGTGTTCTTTGTCCTGTATTCATCAAACTTACGAACCCTTCACCTTCGTCATCTCCAGTATAACACCAACCCACTGTTTTATCTTCATCCATGTAATCATAAAAGGTACCATGCATGTGGTTTTCCCTTAATCTGATTAACTTATCTAGATGTTCTACTTTAGGTGTACCAGTATGTTCATTGCCATATAGATCTGTATAAAAGACACAAGGTGTCCCCACATCTCTTAGTAATATAAAAGCATACGCATGCGGTTTAAACCAATCAGATACCCAAGATTCTAAAGATTGTCCAATTTGAGTGTCATGATTATCCACAAAAGTCATGGAATAATTGGGATTGGTACTTGAGAGTGTGCCATGATACAAGGTCTTTAAATCAAAGTTTTCATTTTTTGATGCATTGTCAAGTGCATGATGTAACGGCACATCAAACAGTTGCATGGAGAAGTCTACATCCATTAAGTATTCATTTAATACTTTTAAATCCTGACTCCAATATTCTCCAACCGCAAAGATTTCTTTATTTTTCTTTCTTAAAGCGCGCAGTGCCAACTTAAAGAATTTAGAATCAATGTGTTTGACCGCATCCAGTCTAACACCCTTAAACTTAGTCAGTTCATAATACCAATCAATCCAGTGTAACAGTTCTTCTTGAACTTCTGGCACATTGAAATCAACATCAGCACCCATGAGGTAGTCATAGTTGAAAAGTTCTGCATCAACGCCCACATCCCATTTCTTATCTTCAAATAGGAAGATGGCTTCTCGATTTTCTTTAACATCAAAGTCAACTGCTTTAAAGTGATTGTGATTCCATTTGAACGAAGAATACTTACCATTTCTGCCATCAAAGTTGAATTTTGTCCACGCTTCGATTTCTTTTGTTTCTAAAATATTATATCGGTTTGTGTTATCAACCATGTTGGCTTTGATAATTTCTGTATCATCTGCTCCAATACGGTGGTTTAAAACAATATCCACAATCAGGTCCACACCTTCTTCTTCCATTGTTTTAATGAGGTTGAGATATTCTTCTTTGGTTCCATATTTTGTTCTTACGGAACCTTTTTGATCAAACTCTCCCAAGTCATAAAGGTCATAAACACCATAACCTGAGTCTTGATCACCTTTGTGCCCCTTAAAAGCAGGGGGCAACCAAATACTGTCAATCCCCATCTCTTTGAGCGATTTAATTTTTGTTTCTAATGTTTTAAAGTGGTTGTCTTCAGTTTCAAGATACCATTCAAAACCTTGTAAAATTGTTTTTTTGTTCATAATATCACCTTGGAAAACGATTTCCACCTCCATTATAACACTTTTAAATTTTTATTGTATGTTTTTACTTGATTTTCAAATCCAATGCTTTATACTCTAAGTATATGAACGGTCGTTCATATAGTTTGGAGGTAAAAATGGACAAACATGATCACGATCACAATCACGGATCACTACCCATTATCTTATATGGCGTAGGGTTTGTATTGTTTATCGTAGCGGAAATTCTTTCCCAACAAAACTTTAAAAACATCGCGTTTACACTCTCTGTCATCACATCTGGATATCATGTGATTGGAGAAGGTTTCTTAGATACATTCACAGAAACCAAAAGAAATAAAAAATTCACACCCAACGTACACTTATTGATGGGACTTGCGGCTTTTGGAGCCATGACGATTGGCGACTTTCAAGAAGGAGCCCTACTTATCTTAATCTTTGCGGGTGCACACTTCTTAGAAGACTATGCTGAAGGTAAAAGTAAAAGAGAGATTACGAACCTTCTCAAACTCAATCCAACAGAAGGCCGTTTAATATTAGAAGATGGATCCACAAAAATTACCCCTGTTTCAGAATTAAAAATCGGAGACAGACTTCAAGTTAATGTTGGAGATCAAGTGCCAACAGATGGTATGGTATTAGAAGGTAAATCAAGTATTGATGAAGCATCCATTACGGGAGAAAGTATTCCTAAAGAAAAAACAATTGGCGATACCGTTTTTGGATCAACCATTAATGGAAACGGCTCTTTCATTATGGAAGTCACTAAGAATCCAGATGAAACCGTCTTTGCGAAAATCTTAAAACTTGTGAGTGAATCACAATCAAATCTATCTAAAACAGCCACAAAGATTAAAATCTTAGAACCAAAATATGTTACTTTAGTCTTAATTATGTTTCCTTTATATATACTCTTTGGAAACTACATCCTTAATTGGGGATGGAATCTTGCGCTGTATCGTGGGATGGTATTTCTTACCGTTACATCACCCTGTGCTTTAGCGGCATCGGATGTTCCCGCAACACTATCTGCCATTTCAAACCTTGCGAAACATGGTGTCTTATTTAAAGGTGGCGCCTATATTTCAAATCTTGCAGACATTAAAGCCGTTGCCTTTGATAAAACAGGAACCCTTACAGAAGGAAAACCTGTCGTCACTGATGTAGATTTCAAAAGCGACTTAGATGAAAACGCAAAAGCACTTTATACTAACTTAATTGTAGCGATGGAGAAAAAAGCCAACCATCCTTTAGGAAATGCGATTTTAAATCATTTCGAAGCCAGTGAAGATCTTGACTTAGAAGTCGATAACATCATTGGTACAGGGATTGTGGCAACGCATGCGGGGATTCAATATAAAATTGGTAAACCCAGCGCATTTACCATTAAAAACGATATCATAAAAGAAATCAGTGACAGACATTCTCAAGAAGGTAAAACTGTTGTCTTCTTTGGAACTGATGATGCTGTACTCGCCATCATTTCAATGATGGATGTGCCCAGTGAAAGTGCAGCTTCAGTCATTTCATACTTAAATGAATCAGATATTAAAACTGTTATGATTACAGGTGATGCAAAACTTACTGCAGAAGCGGTGGCTAAAAATATTGGTATGAGCGATGTTATCGCAGAAGTACACCCAGAAGACAAAGCCAAAACCATTGAGTTACTTCAAAATAAATATGGCGCAACTGCCATGCTTGGAGATGGAATCAATGATGCACCAGCTCTAGTTAAAGCAGACATTGGTGTAGCGATGGGTGATGGGACTGATGTTGCGATTGATGTGGCAGATGCCGTCTTAATGCAAAATGACATGTCAAAATTTGCGTATGCACATAAAGTGTCAACACGACTCAATAAAATCGTATGGCAAAACATTATCTTCTCAATGGCCGTTGTCTTATTCCTGGTTGTTCTGAATACCATCGGACAAATGAGCTTACCACTTGGGGTTATATTTCATGAAGGCAGTACTATTGTGGTCATCTTAAATGGTTTAAGACTTCTTAAAAAAATAGATTAAAAAAAAGAAGCCTCGTTAGAAAGCTTCTAGAATATAGGCTCTAGCATCAGAGATAAAGTAAAGGGACCCTGTCACAATAAGGGTGCCTTTTTCTTTGTCTTTAAATCCTTGGTCAATGGCCTCTTTATAATTTTTAATAATGGATACATTTAAGCCTTCAGCTAAAACTTCAGCCTTTTCAGCGCGATAAAATTCAAACTCAGTCACGATCAGTTGATCCACTTTCTTCACAAGCTTCTCTAACATCTCATGATGGGCTTTATCACCCAGTGCACTGAACACTACAATCCATGGTTTGGGTAACATGTCTAAACTTTCGATCAAACGTGTCATCCCTTGCATGTTATGTGCCCCATCCACATAGACATCTGGCACCACTTCTTCAAAGCGCCCTTTCCAGTGTGTCTTTTCAATGCCTGCTTTAATTACTTTGGCATCAATATCCAAACTTAAGGATTCAATGATTGAAATCGCAAGGCTTGCATTGTCTTTTTGGTAAATTCCTTGGTTTCTCATTTCAATGGGTTCCTTATATAAAAGGGTGAAGGATTTATCATTCAATATTGTTTCATAAGATATAACTTTTTTAAAGGGTGCATGTCTTTCTTTCGAAATATTCTCAAAAACATCTAAGACTTCCTGTTTTGTTTCTGTAGTGAATACGGGAATATTAGGTTTGATGATCCCCGCTTTTTCAAAAGCGATTTCAGGCAGTGTATCACCCAATATATTCATATGATCAAAATCAACATTGGTGATGCCACACACTAAAGGTGTAATCACATTAGTCGCATCAAGTCTTCCACCAAGGCCCACTTCATACACGACATAATCAACTTTCTCATCAATAAAATATAAAACAGAAATCAGCATATCAATCTCAAACATGCTTAAGTGATAAG
>CAYSBB010000013.1:0-20275 GCA_964429205.1 uncultured Erysipelothrix sp. | reverse complement strand
TTATCTATATGTCCGTTAGAAATTTTCTTCAATTCACCATTTCCTTAATAACAATTTGTATTTCCTCCAAATTATGAATTGAACATTTCTAAAAAAAAACACACTAATGTCCGGGTGTGTTTTTTTCATGTTATAATAAATACAAAGAAAGAGGTCTATGATGAAAGTAATGTATCCTGGATCATTTGATCCAATCACTATTGGACATGTTGACTTAATTGAACGATGTAGCTCCATGTTTGATGAAGTTGTAGTCGCGATTATGGTCAATGATGAAAAGAACTACGTGTTTTCTAAAGAAGAAAGAAAAGCACTGATTGAAAAGAGTATTGGACATCTAACAAATGTAGAAGTCGTTATCGGAAGTGGACTGACGGTTGAATTCGCCAAAGAAATGGATTGTAATGTCCTTGTACGTGGTATTCGTGCTGTGATGGACTATGAAGCAGAGCTCCAACAAGCCACCGCAAACCGTACCTTAAGAGAAGAAATTGAAACACTATTCTTAGTTGCTTCACCCAAGTATTCATTTGTGTCATCTTCACTCGCAAGAACGATCGCTAGCTTTGGTGGTGACTTAAAACCTTTTGTGCCAGCACCCGTTGTTGAGGCACTCAAAGAAGCTTATCGAAATAAACCACATAACGTTTAGGAGGAACTATGTCAAAATTATTAATTGTCGTTGACTTTCAAAATGATTTCGTAGATGGTGCATTGGGATTTGATGATGCCATTAAAGTCGCAAAACCCATTTATGAGAAGATTGAAGCATATCATGAAAAAGGATATGATGTCATTTTTACACGTGATACCCATGATGAAAACTATCTCAATACGCAAGAAGGTAGAAACCTTCCAGTTGTGCACTGTATTAAAGATACAGATGGCTGGCAAATATATGGTGAAGCAAATGAGTTCGCAAAGAAACATGCTTTGAAAATTTTTGATAAACCTGCATTTGGCTCCTTAGAGCTTGGAAACTATATCCAAGGACGCGTCTATGAAGAAGTTGAAATTGCAGGGCTCGTATCCAACATTTGTGTTGTTTCTACATCTGTAATTGTAAAAGCAGCACTCCCTGAAGCACTGGTCATTGTTGATGCAAAGGCAACAGACTCATATGATGAGAAACTTCATGAAGCATCACTTGATGTGATGGAAGGCTTTCAAGTTAAAGTTATACGATAAATAAAAATCGCATCTTAAGCAGATGCGATTTTTTTCGTTTCGTGGTGTTTAATGGGGTATTTAACATATCTTGCGACATTGACACCATGATCCCCGATACGTTCCAAATTACTCAGAATATCAACATAAACAGCGGCTGTGACATTTGTACTACATGTACCATCCGCAAGACGTTGGAAATGTTTTTCTCTATATTTAACTTCAATAATATCAAGGTATTCTTCATCTTTTAAGATGTCTTTTAGATCTTTTGGATCGTTATTTTCAAAAGCATTTAAAGAACGGTTGATAAGATTAATCAGTAACATATACATGGTATTTAAATCTTCCAAAGCATCCATAGAGAATGATTCTTTGTTTTCTAAAATAAGTTTATAGAATTCTGCTAAATTAGTATTTAAGTCACTCATTCTTTCGAAATTTTTGACAGTTTCTAAATAACGTGTATAGTTTTCCGCAATCTCTTCAGATGGGGAGCTCTTAACAATCTTTAATAAATAAGTGGTTAGGTCAGTATCAATTTTATTGATTGTGTCTTCTGTATTAAAAACAAAGTCATAATCATTTTGATCAGATGAGTTTAAATATTTTTGTGAGGCTTCTATCCCTTGAACCACAAAGGATCCCATTTGGACAATACCTTCTTTTGATATTTGCATTGCTACTTCAGGTAAAGTGTCAATGACCTCTTCATTTAATTCAATAAGTGTTGCACGTTTGTACATTGCATCATCGCCAGGAATGAGTTTGGATAAAAGTTTCATCATTAAGGGTAAAAACGGAATAATCGCAAACGCAAAAACAAAGTTAAAAATAAAGTGTACCAAGGCAACTTCTAGTTCATAAGACGCAGCGAACTTTGTGCTAAAAAAGATAATAAGCTTTGAATAAGGGCTTAATAAAAGCATAATCACAATTGCCCCAAATGTATTGAATAAAGTGTGGAACAAGGATGCTCTTCTTGCAGGAACTGAACCACCCATTGAAGCTAAATAAGCTGTGATGGTTGTGCCAATGTTTGATCCCAATACAAGTGCAATCACAACGGGTAACTCAATCCCACCTGCTGCATAGATTTTTTGAATGATCGCAATAAATGCAGATGATGAGTTAATAAGTGCTGTTGCAAGTGTCCCACCAATGAGCGCAAAGATTGGGTTTTGTGCCATAATTCCAATAAAATCATTAAAGAATTTATAGTTTTGAAGTAATGCTAAACGTTCTCCCATCAATGTTAAACCCACAAATGTGATCCCAAATGAGAACAAGACAAAGGCAACATCTTTGAGTTTTTTTCTTTTTGAAAACACAAAGAGGATGGCACCGATAAAGACAAAGTAGTGTCCAAATTGATCAATCTTTAAACCAATCATTATAGATGTGATTGTTGTCCCAATATTTGCACCTATCGCAATCCCAATGGCTTGTTCTAAAGACATTAAACCTGCCCTTACTAAAGAGATAGAAATAACGGTTGTTGCAGAACTTGATTGGATGAGTCCAGTAATAAAGGCCCCCATTATCATTGCCATAAATGTATTTTTTGTATACTTTTCAATGTAATCTTTAATTTTTGGTCCGGCCAATTCTTTTAGTCCATCACCCAATAATGTGATCCCTAAAATAAAAAGTCCAAAACCACCGAGTATATAATTAAGCCCAAGGCTTTCAATGGTTGATAACATGTATAATCTTTCCTCCATGATTTCAAAGATACCACAATAATAAGGAAGAAAGACATAAGTTAACATTCCTTAACAATTGATCCATGTATTTGAATCAAAGTTAACGTAAAAAAAGAATCGATGATATCGATTCTAAGAAAGTGTGAAATATAAGATGACCAGTACCCCTAAAATGATGCGGTACCAACCAAAGACTTTAAAGTCATTTTTCTTAATATAATCCATTAAGAACTTAATTACGAAGATTGAGACAATGAATGCCACAAAGCTTCCCAATAAGAGTGTGATGACTTCTGATGCTGTAAAGACCAAACCAAACTTATAAAGTTTTAGTGCGCTTAAACCAAACATAACAGGCACGGCCACAAAGAATGTAAATTCCGCAACCGCAACACGTGATACACCAATCAACAAACCACCTACAATCGTTGCACCAGAACGGCTTGTTCCTGGGATGATTGATAAGATTTGAAACATACCAATATAAAATGCTGTTTTATAGGTAATGTCCATTAGAGTTTGCGTGGTAGGTGTTTTTGTTTTATTACGATTTTCTACAATGATAAAGATAATACCATAGAAAATTAGTGCAATCGCAATCACCATCGGTGTATGAAGATGCGCTTCAATATAATCATCAAATAGTAATGTTACAACAGTTCCTGGTATTAATGCCACGACAACCTTCATCCATAAATTAATGGTATCTGGTTTAAGCTTCCAAGTGTTATCTTTCTTTTCAATTGGAAGCATTTTGTTCCAAAAGATTAAGACAACCGCAAGGATTGCTCCAAGCTGTATCACCACAAAGAACATGTCTTTAAATGCTTGTGATTGATTGATGGTAAAAAACTCATCCACAAGAAGCATATGTCCTGTACTACTGATGGGTAACCATTCGGTTACACCTTCCACAATGCCTAAAAATATAATTTTTAATATTTCAATAATATCCATAAGGACCTCCATAAAAAAAAGATGCTATTTAATCATAGCACCTTTTGGTTCAATTTGTAAGCTAAGAATCTGAATGGATTTTGGGAGTTTACGTGATAAATGATCACTGATTTCTTTTGTATTATCTCTGTGACAAAGTGCCATCATGGTAGGGCCGGCACCTGAAATCCAAGATGTGATGATCTTGGGGTGTTTTAAGGCATCATCAATCTGCTTGAAATCCTGAATTAACTGCTTGCGATATGATTGATGTAAGCGGTCTTGTGTCACTATTTTTAATAACTCTTCATCCAGTGTGGAAAATGCTTTTTCAATAAAAGAAACACGTGATAAATTAAAAACAATATCACCCATTTCATAAGACGTGGGAAGAATGTTTCTGGCTTCACTGGTCTTTACAGTGTGATCAGGCACCAGCGCAATAAAGTATAAATCTTGATGCACTGTTACATTGTTGTTGAAGAGTTTTTCTTCATATAAAGACAGATTTAAACTGCCATAAATGGCACTCACCACGTTATCAGGATGACCTTCAAGCTTAGTGGCAATTAAGGCCAGTTTTTCAAGTGAAAGATTTGTTTTTGCGAAATGATTTGCGGCCAAAACACCAGCCACAATACATGTGCTTGAACTTCCCAAACCACGCGCAATGGGAATGTTTGAAACAGTGGTTAAATGGACGTTTTTAGGATGCTCAACATCTAAAAGTGTGAGCGTTTTAAAAAATGAATCTAAGGTTAAGGATGTATCAAATTGATATATTTCATCAAAAAATTTGATCCCTTCTTGAGTAAAGTCGAAAGTAAATTCGTTATAACGATTCAATGCAAGTCCTGCACTATCAAAACCAGAACCCAAATTAGCACTTGTGGCAGGTACATAGATTTTAAAATACATAATTATCACCTGACGCAATAAACTTCAATAATAGATTTTCTATATCTTCAAGACTTGATTCTAAATCAAATTTTGGTTTCGCACTTTCTAAAGATCTAATATTCTCTGGGAATGGCTCTTTTGTCTTCAGTTCCACTTCATTTAAGATATGGAAATCATCGTGATCCATTAAATCAAAGAGTTGTCCATAAAGTTTGGGAAACTTATAGGGACTTGCGGTAGAAACAATCACACGTTTTGTGTCTTCTTTGGTTTGTGGCATCGCAGTTGCGGTATGGGGGTCAATAAGGATGTTTTTATCAAAGAATACATCTTTGATATTTTCATATGTTTGTTGGTTTGAACACATTTGTGTATCAAAAATGCTTTGTAGTTTATTTGTTTCTTCTTTTGATAATGAAAATGATTTATTTTCTTTTAAATCGTGCATCCACTTAGAAACTTTTTCTTTATCATTAAACATGAAGTAAAGGAGTCGTTCTAAGTTTGAAGAAATTAAAATATCCATCGATGGTGAATGTGTGACTTTAAATTTACGGTTTGAAATATCATAAGTACCTGTTTTAAAGAAATCATAAAGTACATGGTTTTCATTGGTACAAACAACAAGCCTTCGAATGGGTAATCCCATCTCTTTCGCAATATAAGCAGCGAGGATATTTCCGAAGTTTCCAGTAGGAACATAAAGGTCAATGAATTCGTCAGTATGAAGTCTTAAGTACATATCATAGTAATAAATAATTTGTGGTAAAAGGCGCGCAATATTAATTGAGTTGGCACTTGTGATGGGAAGTGTGTC
Source organism: uncultured Erysipelothrix sp. (assembly GCA_964429205.1). Lineage (GTDB taxonomy): Bacteria > Bacillota_I > Bacilli_A > Erysipelotrichales > Erysipelotrichaceae > Erysipelothrix. The sequence continues at coordinate 14,749 of CAYSBB010000013.1, read as the reverse complement.
GTGTTTTAAGAAAAATGTTTTTACAGCATTTTGTGCATCATCAAAATTTCCTTCAATGGCAACAGGAAGAACATTTTTACCGTGTTGCGTTTGCATTTGTAACTTTTGAATGGGGCTGGTGCCATCTTTGGGGAATAATACCGCAATGCTTAAACCATCAACATCCGCAATGGATTCCATCGCTGCTTTACCTGTATCACCTGAAGTAGCGGTTAAGATGGTGAGATGGTCAATTTGGTGTTTGTCCATCGCAAGTTTTAGAAGGTAGGGATAAATGCTGAGTGCTTGATCTTTGAAGGCGGAAGTTTTGCCATAAAAAAGCTCTAAGAAATATGTATCAGCATCATATTTTCTCAATCCTGTAATTAAAGGATGTGTAAAGTTCAGGGAACTGTAAGCTTTTAAAACAGCATTGGTGATCTCTTTATTGGAAAAATCTTCAAAGTAAAGAGAGAGAATCAATACTGCAAGTTCTTGATAACTTTTGTTTTTTAAATCACGATAGTCAAGTTTTGGAATAGAACTGGGTACATATAAGCCACCATCTTGAGCCAAACCATCTAAAACTGCTTGGCTTGCGTTTGTTAAGATATTTGAACGGGTACTTGTGTATTGCATATTGTTACCTCTTTTTCTTGTTATAAGACATATTATATGATAAAGTATCCACATAGTAAAGACAAATGTGTATTTAGAAAGGACAAATTATGAAACACGAAACGAAATATTACTTAGTCGAAGAGTCGGTGATGCCTGAAGCCATTATGAAAGTTTTGGAAGCAAAAATGCTTTTAGATCAAGGTAAAGTGCGCTTTATATCTGAAGCTGTCGAAAAAGTGGGAATCAGTCGTTCTGTTTTCTACAAATATCATCAATCGGTCCGTCCGTTTTTCGATAACGAAGTGCATACGACGATGACCTTAAGTTTAGAGTTAATTGATGATCCAGGCGTTTTGACGCGGGTATTATCAATACTCGCAAAGTATGAATTAAATGTGTTAACCATTAACCAAACGATTCCCATCAATCATATCGCAAATGTAACGGTGACATTTGAAACGGTTACGGCGAAAATGAGCGTGAGTGTGTTGGTTGATGAATTAGAAGAAGATGAAAATGTAAGAAAAGTAATTGTTTTAGCAAGGGAGTAAAGAAGATGAAAGTATGTGTATGTGGCTATGGTGTTGTGGGTGAAGGGGTTGTTGATATTTTAGATCGCGACCATGATAATCGTGTAAAGTATATTTTTACAAGAGAATGTTTGGAAGACACCCGTCATACCCATGACTTTCAAAAGGTGTTAGAAGATGATGAAGTTAAAGTCATTGTTGAAACGATGGGTGGCCTTGATCCTGCATATCAAATGATCCAAGATGCTTTAAAAAGTAAAAAACACGTGGTGACTTCAAATAAAGAATTGGTTGAGAAATACGGTGCAATATGTCATGAACTTGCGGTGGAAAATAATGTATCTTTCTTATTTGAAGCCAGTGTTGGGGGTGGAATTCCATTAATCTCAACCATGCGTCATGGCTTGATTCATGAAGAAATTGAATCGATTGAAGGTATTTTAAATGGTACTTCAAATTATATTTTAACCAAAATGAGAACTGATAACTTAAGTTTTGAAGCAGCATTAAAAGAAGCACAGGACAAAGGTTTTGCGGAAAAAGATCCAACAGATGACATTAAAGGACTTGATGCTGGAAGGAAAATCTCCATCTTGGCTTCCATTTTAGAAAAACAACGCGTTGACTTTAATGATGTTGAAATTCTTGGCATCGATCATCTTGATGAAAAGGCGATGGCTTATGCAAAGGACAATAATTTAAGAATTCGACTTCTCGCCAAAGTTTTACGTAAAGATGATTCATTTTCAATCAGCGTGATGCCTACTTTACTGGATGCAACCCATCCGCTTTACCATGTAGATGGTGTTAATAATGCGGTGCTATTTCGTGGTAAAGATGTTGGAGAAGTCTTGGTACAAGGTGCAGGCGCTGGGCGATATCCAACGGCAAGTGCTGTGGTTGCAGATGTCTTTGCCTGTTTATCTCCTTATTTACCCAGAACTTCTTGGAAAAATGAAGTCTTGAAACCGAAAAAATCAAAGTATAAAGTTTTAGACTTAAACTCATTTAAAGAAGAAATAATCGAAGAACTTCATCACGGTGAATATCTTGCGATAGAAAGGGGCAACTGATGAGACTGGTACAAAAATATGGTGGATCATCACTTGCGGATGCGGGATGCATACGCAATGTTGCTGAAAGAATATCAAAAAAATATCATGAAGGTCATGAACTTGTGATTGTCTTAAGTGCTCAGGGAAAAACAACCAATGAACTAATAAAAAAAGCTAGAGAACTCTCAGAATCCCCCACTCAAAGAGAGCTTGATATGCTTCTTGCGACGGGTGAACAACAATCTGTAGCCTTAATGTCTTTGGCTTTATCTCAAATGAATTGTCCTTCTGTTTCTTTAAATGCCTTTCAAGCTGGGATTTACTCAGATGGTAACTTTGGTGGCGCGCGTATTACAGAAATTAACCAAGAGAAGATTGTTTCTGAATTAGAAGCAAAACGTGTCGTGATTGTGACGGGATTTCAAGCCGTCAATCATAATCAAGAGTTTACGACTTTGGGTCGGGGTGGCTCTGATACCAGTGCCGTTGCGATTGCTAAGGTGATTGATGCAGATAGATGTGAAATTTATTCTGATGTCGATGGTATTTATACAGCAGATCCAAGAAAAATACAATCCGCAAAATTACTCAAAGTAATCGATTATGATGCCATGCTTGAATTATCATCACTTGGCGCTAAAGTACTCCATAATCGTGCTGTAGAATTGGCGAAAAAATATGATGTTGTTTTAAATATTAAATCAAGTTTCAAAGAAGGAGAAGGAACATTTGTGCTAAAAGATCCATTAGAAAAAACATTAATTAGTGGGGTTGTGGTTGATGATGATATTGCGACTGTTTCATTAATTGGTGTGAAAGATACACCGGGGGTTGCGTATAAAATATTCTCAAGCCTTGCGAAAGCGAATATATCCATTGACATTGTATTGCAATCAGTAGGACGCGATAACACAAAAGACATCGCTTTTACTGTGAAAAAAGAACATGTCCAAAAAACAAAGGAAATCTTAGAAGACCTGAAATCATCACTCAACGCAAAACAAGTCATTGTGAATGAGAGTGTTTCGAAATTATCTGTTGTGGGTGCTGGTTTAGAATCAAATCCCATGATTGGTGCGCTTGTCTTTGAATCTTTATATAAGATGAATATAAATATTGATATGATCGCAACATCTGAAATAAAAATGTCTTTAATTTTAGATAGAAAAGATGCAGATAAAGGTGCACAAATATTACACCAACGTTTAATTGACCATCTCTAATTGGTGGTCTTTTTTTAATGTTTTATGGTCTAAATCATGGTATAATGTGGTTTGAAATGAGGCATTATGAAAAAGAGATACTTAGCCATTTTGAGCATTGGGCTCTTAATGATAGATTTATATACTAAAAATTTAACTGAACAATTTTTAAAATTAGGTGAATCATGGACCGTTATTCCCGGTTTTTTTGACATTCATTATGCGCGCAACACTGGCGGTGCATGGAGTATGTTCGATGGTGGATGGATGAGACCTGTTTTTCTTTTGATCAGCGTGGCGGTCAGTGTTTATGTTATTTACACGTTTATTAAAGAAAATCACCCTTTAATTTTATTGAGTGTGACCTTTATTTTTGCAGGGAACCTTGGTAATTTTTATGATAGATTAAAGTTTCAATATGTTAGAGACATGTTGTCATTTAATATCTTTGGTTATGATTATCCCATTTTCAACTTCGCAGACATTTGTTTGGTTGTTGGATTTGGAATCTTATTTTTACACATTTATTTAGAAGAAAGAAAGGAAAGTATACATGAAGAAAATTAAAATTGATGCAATCGACGAACAAATAAGACTCGATCAATTTATGACCACATTACTTTCTGAATATTCAAGAAGTTTAATTCAAACTTGGATCAAAGAAGGCAATATCCATGTAAATGGGGCACCTTCTAAAAGTAATTATCGCTTAAAAGAAGATGACGTGATTACGTATACCATTGAAGAGGAAGACGTTATTTTACAAAAAGTTGAAATGAATTTGGACATTGTTTATGAAGATGAACATATTTTGGTTGTGAATAAACCAAAAGGTCTCATCGTACACCCATCTGCTTCAACCCTCAAACAAACCACTTTGGTTCATGGTCTTTTAGCTTATACAGATAAACTCAGTGATTTAAATGGAGAATACCGTCCAGGAATTGTTCATAGACTTGATAAAGATACCAGTGGCTTACTCATTGTCGCAAAGACCAATGAGGCCCATGAAATTTTAGTGGAAAACCTTAAAGAAAGAACCATCACCCGTGAATATTTGGCACTGGCTCACCATCCATTTAATCACAAAGAAGCCATCATTGATGCACCGATTGGAAGAGATCCAAAGAACAGACAAAAAATGACAGTAACACATATCAACAGTAAACCCGCAAAAACGAAAATTACATTGCGTGAAATTATTGGTGATTACTCACTGTTTGAGTGTCAACTCGAATCAGGAAGAACACACCAAATTCGTGTTCACTTAGAATATATCAAACACCCAATTGTGGGTGATCAAACCTATAGCTATAAAAATACTTTGGATACAGAAGGTCAAATGCTTCATGCCTATCATTTAGCATTTGAACATCCAATCACAAAAGAACACTTATCGTTTGAATCAAAACCGCCAAAGATATTTGAAGATACTTTAGAAATGTTGAGGCGACAAGCATGAGTGATATTACACAAAAGGATATTTGGGCTTTAGAATTATCCAATTATTTTATCAAAAAACATAAATACCAACTGATGACATTGAATAAAGAGACACAAGAAATGTGGCTCATTCACCCATCACATGACTATCCTATTTTGATGATCTCAACCTTGACGACAGATTCATTCAATAAAGATGAATTAAGACTGCATCGTCATGCCCTCAGTATGCTTTTAAAAAGTAAAGCAGACGGGATTAATTTTTCAGTAAACAAAGACTCAACGTTTTCTGATGCACAAAATATTATTGTGAGTGATGAGGGTGTTTCGAATGATTCAGTTTTAAATACATTTAAAGACCTGGATCATTTACTCAAACCGTCTTCAAATCTTGGTTTGGCCATGAATAAAGTGGCGCAATCCATTCAAAAGAATATGACAAGGCTTCAAAAAGTCAATGCGCTTCAATCCAATAAGGTAACCTTAATCTTATCAGTGATTTTATCTATATTCTTTGGACTTACCTATTATATAGGGATTAAGTATGAAATGAACTTTACAGAAACACTGCTTGTTTTAGGCGCATATTATAAACCTTTGATTGTGATTGGACATCAATATTGGAGGCTGATTACTCCCATGCTACTTCATGGTAGTTTCTTACACTTATTTATGAACCTTATTGCGATGCGTAATTTGGGTTCTATCTTAGAAAGAGAGCTGGGATCTTGGCGTTATCTTTTCACCATCATTACAGGTGTATTATTTGGAAGCATCTTTGTATTTATTCGCAATGAAAATACAATCGCCATTGGAATCAGTGCAGGAATTTATGCATTACTGGGGATCTTACTGGTTTACTTGTTTGAAAAAGACCTTCTTAAAAATAAAATGGTCTTGATGAATGTGATGTCTACATTAATGATTAACCTGTATATTTCACTGATGCCCAATGTCAGCATGACAGGTCACTTGGGTGGGCTATATGCAGGTGTCTTACTTGGATTTATATTCTCTAAAAGAAAAGATTGGGCACAGATTCGCTTGTATACAAAAATATTCTTTGCGATGTCTGTGGTACTTTTAGCTTATTTAATGATTCAAAACGCAAATATCTTATTTTAACAGGAGGCATGTATGAAACGCGTAGAAGGTGTCATTTCTTGGGATGATTATTTTATGGGGGTGGCCCATTTATCAGCCTTAAGATCAAAAGATCCATCCACTCAAGTGGGTGCGGTTATTGTGGATGAAAATAAAAAAATTGTAGGGATTGGCTACAATGGATTTCCAAGTGGTGTCTCTGATGATGAGTTTCCTTGGGATCGTGAAGGTGATTTCACAGAAAGTAAATATGCTTATGTGGTTCATGCTGAATTAAATGCGATTTTAAATGCCCCCAGACAAGTGCGTGGGTGTACACTTTATGTTTCTTTATTCCCATGTAATGAGTGCGCAAAAGCAATCATTCAATCAGGGATTGATGAAATTGTGTATGAAGATGATAAATATGCCCACACTGATTCAGTAAAAGTATCTAAAAAGATGTTACTGGAATCAGGGGTTAGACTAAGAAAAACAGAACACCGCGTGGCAGTGAGCCTAGATGTTCTGTAGGATACGTTCTGTATTTTTAAAATGGAGCTTTGCGACTTTGCGAAGCTCTTTTTCACCGAATTTTTCAACAAATTCAATGCCACGGATGTCCACATGTTTTCCAGCTCCTTTAGGAAAGTTGAAATCATAGTGTTCATCCATTGATTCTAATGTCTTTAAAAATGCATAGCGTGCAATGATGGCAGCACACGCAACGGCTAAGAATTTATTCTCGGCTTTTGTTTCAAAGATGAGTGTGTCAATGACTTCTGGTTCATCCTTAAGATAACGATAATAAAGGTCTTTGGGTGTGAACTGATCAATGATATTCACCTTTGGTAAACCGTATTTTCGGTTTAAGTGCACAAAGGCTTGATTATGAAGTTTGGCTTTAATCGCATTGAGGTTATTTGTTTTTTGAACTTCATTGTATTTTTCATTGTTTAAAATTAAAAGACTGTGTTTGAGTTCTTTGATTAAAATTGGTGCGACTTCTAAAATGATGTCATCATTGAGTTCTTTTGTATCACGTATTTTATCTACTGGGATTCTTTTTTCGTCACCTTTTTCAATATAAACAGCACAGACGGTAATCGGTCCAAAATAATCACCGGTACCCACTTCATCACTCCCTGTCATGGTTTGTGTGTCTGTGTCGACGGTTTCTTTTTTGTTTTCAATTTCATGTGGGAAATGAACGTCCATATCTTTTGCTTGAAAGACGACTTTTCCTGATTTATATGCGGTAATGGTAAAATCAGAGCCTTTGATTTGAAAATGCGCATGCGCAACATCTTCCTTAAGGGTGCACTGGCGGTATTTCCATTTTAATTCTCTGATTTCTTTTTCTGTCATTTTTACTACTTTTGTTTCCATAGGTATAGGGTATTCTTTTCTTTCGTAATTGTCAATTCTTGTGTATAATAGTATAAGAGTCTGAGGTGACATTATGTTTGAAATTCCATTTGATTATTTGATGTTTGTGAATGCAATCTTAATCTTATTATTTGTGGTTGTGTTATATCGTGGCTATAAAGAAGGAATGATGTTACAAGTTGTGAATCTTGTGAACACTTTTGTGGCTGGCGTTGTTGCGTGGCTTTTTTCTGATGTATTCGCAAATATGTATCAATTCATGACTTATTCCAAAACAGGGTTAAACAGCATTGACCAATTTTTAAGTATGCATATTAACCGTCTTATTTGGTTTGTGGTATTGTTTATTGCCATTCGGCTATTGATGATGGTATTAAAACCCATTGCTGCACTGATTTCAAAAATACCACTCATCAAACAAGTAAACTCAGTTTTAGGTGCAGTATTTTCAATTGTGACCTATTTTATATATTTATTATTATTAATATATTTCTTAAGCCTGCCCATTATCAAAAATGGAACAGATGTTATTCGTAATTCATTTTTAAAGAATGTGAACGAGGTAGCACAGCCTATCTTGGGCTTCTTGGATGAAAAGATTGAAGAAAATGAATCCATTCAATATATTTTATCTGAAAAGGAGTTAACCGTAACCCAAAAACAATCCTTGGTTGATTTGTTGAGTAAAAATGGGTTTAGTAATGAAGAAATTCGGGAGTTTTTAATACAGTATCATGAGTAATGTAAATCAACGTTTAGAGTTAGATAAAATTTTAGAAAAAATTGCAATGAAGGCAGCATTTTCATTGGGGAAAGAAAGGGTTCTAAAGAGTGAACCCTCTTTTTCTTCTTTGATCGTCACGCGTGATTTAAATCGTTTACGTGATGCCATGGCGCTTTCAACAAGTTATGGGGCCTTATCATTTGGGGGCATAAAAGATGTTCATGCATCTTTAGAACGTGCATCAAAGATGGCTGTTTTAACCGTAGAAGAACTAGTCCATATTGGCCAATTCTTACAAGGAACCCATCGCTTAAGAAACCAATATGAAAAGTTAGAAACCAAATATCCATCACTGGATGATTTGTTTTTTAGCATCCAAGATGTGCCCAAATTGATGGCTTTGATCGATCGCTCTTTCAGTGAGTCTTTTGAAGTTTTAGATGGTGCCAGTTCTGAGCTTAGAGAAGTACGTCGAAAAATTTCTCATATGAGAAATCAAATTGATCGTCAAACGGCAGAGTTTTTATCCAAGCATAAAGACATGCTCAGTGAAAACGTGGTAACCATTCATCATGGACGTCAAACGTTCTTAATGAAACCTGGGGATAAAAATAAATTAGATGGTAATGTCCTTGGCTCCTCTGCCAGTGGTCAATCCGTATATTTTGAACCTGCTTTTTTATCAAGACTTCAAAATGATTATTCGCGTCTTCTACATGAGGAACAAGAAGAAATTGAAAAAATTTGTCGTATTGTTTCTGCATCAGTTGGAAGTGAAGCAGAACAACTTCACGCAAACCTTGAAACATCTGCTCTTTTAGATGCATTATTTGCGAAGGCACTTTGGGGCGTTGAAAATGAAGGGGTTGTCGCAAATTTAACAAAAGATTCATTATACTTAAAAAATGCACGTCATCCTTTAATTGATAAAGACGATGTTGTCGAAAACTCATATAGGCTGAAACCACCTCATCGTATGATTTTAATCTCTGGACCCAATACAGGAGGTAAAAGTGTTACCTTAAAAACCATTGGTTTATTCGTATTACTCACCATGAGTGGGTGTCCTGTACTGTGTGATGAGGCAGAGATTATGATGGTTGATCAAGTCTTTGTGGATATTGGAGACCAACAATCCATTGAGAAATCACTCTCATCCTTTTCAGCACATCTTGATACCATTTCACATGTGACACAAAATGCAACAGAGAAATCACTCATCTTACTGGATGAGCTTGGAAGTCAAACTGATCCTTTGGAAGGTGAAGCCTTATCCATGGCACTTCTAGATTATTTTAGATCACTCAATGCATGGGTTGTCGCAACGACACACTTCTCCAAACTTAAAAAATATGGAACACAATATGAAGATATCTTAAATGCTTCTGTAGAGTTTAATATGGAAACACTCAAACCAACCTATCGTTATAAAGAAAACGTCTTGGGTGAATCTAATGCGCTTCATATCGCAAAGGAATTAGGCATTAAAGATTCTATCTTAGAAAAAGCACATGCATATAAAAAAGAAAGTACCTATGAGGAAGATCATCTTTTAGAAATTTTAAATAAACGTATTAAAGAAACTGAAGACCTTCAGTTAGCTTTAGAAGAAAAAGAAACGGCACTTGAAGAAACGACTCAGAAACAAAAAGCGGATTATGATGCTTTATTGAAGTCAGTTCAAAGTGAAAAAGAAGACTGGATTCAAAAACAAGAAGCCATTTTTGAAGAGAAATTAATGTCACTTCAGGAAAAGATTCAAACACTGGATAAGACTTCGACCCCAACTCAAAGACATGCCTTAAAACAAGAAGTTGAAAAACTGAAACCAGAAGTGATCGTTGATGATATCAAAGTGGGTGATCAAGTTCGTTTGAAACAATCATCGCAAGTGGGAATTGTGGAAAAAATTGAAAAGAACACAGCTTATGTTTCTGTGGGCAGTTTATCCATGAATGTGAAACTTAAAAACTTAATTCGCTTGGGTTCTAAGCCAAAGAGGAAAAAACAAATCAGAACACACCGCGTTGATAGAAGTGCGAGTGTGTCACTGGAATTAAATGTGATTGGTAAACGTGTCGCTGAGGCCTTGCCTTTAGTTGATAAATACATTGATGATTGTATTTTAAGAAACCTACCAGCATGTCGTATTGTGCATGGTGTGGGGAGTGGACAACTGAGAAGTGCCATTCATGATCTACTGCGTAAACATAAGATGGTAAAATCATTTGAACTGGCCGCTGTAAATGAAGGTGGCGCTGGTGCAACCCGTGTGGTGTTTAAGTCATGAAACTGACTTTAAAAGAAAAAATACAACAACTCCCGATAGATCCAGGGTGTTATTTGATGAAGGATATCAAAGGACAAATCATCTATGTCGGAAAAGCAAAGAATTTGAAGTCTCGTGTCAGTTCTTATTTTACCGGTGCCCATGACCATAAAACAACACGTATGGTTTCATTTGTGGATGATTTTGATATCATTCTAACAAAAACGGAAAAAGAATCTTTAATTTTAGAAATTAATTTAATCAAAGAACATCGACCACGCTTTAATATTTTATTTATGGATGATAAGAGTTATCCTTATCTAAAATTAAATCGAGAAGGCTTACCCAATGTCGTGGTATCACGTGATCGTAAGCATCATCCTAACTTTTATTACTTTGGACCCTATCCAAATGCAGGTGCTGCACGTAACATGGCTGCACTCCTCAATGAATCTTTGCCCAGTGAAGAAGGATTTCTTCCAAATAAAGAAAAAATTTATGCGAAATTTAATCGCAGTGAATTAAATTTAAGTGATGAAGATGTTGAAAAATGGCGTCAAGATTTAATCAAAGTATTAAAAGGGCATGATAAAGAATTTAAAGATGCCTTAGAAAAGAAGATGCTTCATTTTAGCGAAGAACTTAATTTTGAACTTGCGCAGTCTTATAAAGATAAACTAGAAGCTTTAGAGTATGTGAGTGATAAACAACAAGTTCAATTCAATAAGGATGAGAACTTTGATATGTTTAATATGGCTGTTTATCAAGGATACTTGGCGATTGTGGGCCTTTTTGTAAGATCTGGAAGGCTTCTAGAAAAAACAATGGCTTTAGAATCAACCCTAGAAGATCCTATTGATGCTTTAACCTCATTTATTGCGCAGTTCTATGAAAATCAACCCCTCGCAAAACACATCTATGTCCCCCTTGAAGTGGATAAAGATGGCTTGTCTGAGATTTTAGATACAGCGGTTCACCATACACACCGTGGTAAAAAGAAGAATCTGATGGAAATTGGTAAAAGAAACGCTGAACTTAAACTTGAAGATCAATTCGAAGTATTATGGCAGCGTGAAAAACAAGTTGAAACTGCCTTAGATTTACTGGCTGATAAAGTCAAACTTGATAAAAAAATTCATCGTATTGAGATGTTTGATAACTCTCATATTTCTGGATCATTTGCGGTGAGTGCGTGTGTTGTTTTTGATGATGGTTTACCCAATAAGGATTTATACCGTCGTTATCGCTTGAGTCATGGTGGTGATGATGTGGCGTCGATGAAGGAAGTTGTTTATCGTCGTTATTTTAGAATTATGAGAGAGAAGGGTGTTTTCCCTGATCTTATTGTGATCGATGGTGGGATTACACAACTCAACGCAGCAAAAAGTGTCTTAGATGATTTAGAGTTAAACATAAAAGTGATTTCACTTGTCAAAGATGATCGTCACCGTACGCGTGCGATTTTACTTCCAAATGACGAAGAAATTCCCTTGGAAGTTAGCAGTGCCATGTATCCATTACTTGTGAATATGCAAGATGAGGTGCATAGGTTTGTGATTACATATCACCGTTTACTGCGTAAAAAAGCCATGACACGTTCTATTTTAGAAGAAGTGGAAGGTTTGGGTCCTGTTGGACGCAAAAAATTGTATCAAAAGTTTGGTTCTTTAAAGAATATTCGTAGTGCCTCTTTAGATGCACTTCAAGAAGTTGTATCAGAAACAGTCGCAAAGAATATTCAAGAGCTTTTAAGTATAGATTGGAAAGATGTACATGAAAAAAATTAAACAATTAGGAATATTTGATTCTGGCTTGGGCGGTTATACTGTTTACCAGGATTTAAAAGTGCACTTTCCTGAACTTTCAATGGTGTTATTTGCGGACCAGAAATATGCGCCTTATGGTAACTATGACAATGAAACTATTATTAAGTTGGCGACACGTTCAATGAATTGGTTTTTATCTCAAGAAATTACGGATGTCCTTTTGGCTTGTAATACGGTTACCTCAGTGGCGCTAGAAACACTTCAAGAGAGATTTCCAACCATGAGAATTTGGGGGATTGTTGATTTGACGCTTTCTCAATTACCAAAGACACCCATTGAAGTTGGTGTTGTGGCAACACAAGCGACCGTGAGTGCGCATGCTTATAAAAAAGAATTTGAGAAAAATTACCAGGGAAATATTCGTGAAATTGCGATGAAAGATTTGGCATTTGCGATTGAATCATTGGAAGATGATGCAACCATTGATAAGATGATTCAAGATGCGATGCAAAAACTTAAAGATGTGTCACACATTATTTTAGGATGTACGCATTATCCACTGGTTAAGGATCAATTTGAAAAAGCATCAGATGCCATCTTTTTAGATTCAATGCTTCCCATTCGTGAATTTGTAGGAGAAAACTATGAGAAAACAAGTGGCGAAAAACGTGTGGTTACCACAAAAGATGACGCAATTTTAAAAAACCAAATTAAAGTATTATTTAAGGAAGATGAGGAGGTGGAAAAAGTATGTGCGAGTTTATAGTATGTAGTGACAATCATGGCTTGATTGCACCTTTAGAAAAATTAGAAGAGAAATATGCACATATTAAAACAAAGATTCATTGTGGGGATATCGAGCTGCCCCATGAATATATGGAACAATTTCAAGCCGTTAATGGTAATAATGATTATTTTTATCGATATCCTGAATCTTTGATTGTAGAAGTGGGATCCATTAAAGTCTTTGTGACTCATGGTCATCAGTATTATGGAGATCGCTTAGAGAAACTTGCGAAAGTCGCCATCAACAATCATTGTCAGGTTGCTTGTTTTGGACATACTCATGTCTTTGAATCCAAAATGGTGAATGGTGTCTTGTGTTTAAATCCTGGGAGCTTACGTTACAATCGTGATGGCTCTTCACCAAGTTATGCACATGTTAAGTATGAGAATGGTAAATTCGAAGTTGAACGCCTTCTTGTGGAAGATTTGTAAGAAGTTGACACTGCTTTTAGCATGGTCTAAAATACATATAGATTAAGGAGTTTGTTCATGAAGAAAAAACTATATATCAGAAAAGCACTTGTGTTTTTCTTTAAAGTATTCATACATTTAATTACTTATGCAATTTTTATTAAAGGATTTTCAACACACTATTTAGGACTGCGCTTTTTATCACGTACATTGGCTGTTTCTACAGCGTCATTTTTTGTATTTACGGGATGGCTTACTTCCGTTTATGGAAAAATTGATGTTGGATATAAGAAATCACGTCCTTTATTTCACACGTTAGCACTGAATGTATTAATTACAGATGTGCTCACTTTTATCGCGCTTCGCGTTATGACATATCATGATCACTTTAGTTTATTAAGTGACTTATTGATGTTGGGTCTTGTGTATGTGATTCAGCTTATTGTGGGAAGAATTCTTATTTTTAATGCCAATAAACTTTATTTTGTGAATTATATTCCGGAAAAAACATTGGTGATTCAACATAATTCGAATCATCTTGATAAAGTACTGCACTATTTAAAACGTCATAAGAAACAATATGCGGTGATTGATGTACTTCATAATCCTAAGATTGAAGATGTGAGTCTTGAAAATATAAAAAATTTATTTATCTTGGGTGAAAATCATGATTTTATGCATGACTTGATTCTAAAATCAATGTTTTTAGATTTAAATATATTTTATGAGTCAAATATTCAATATGTTGCGCTCAGTCAAAAAGAATCTTTTGTGGTAGATGATGTTTTGATGTTCCACTACAAGACACAAACCATTACGCTGGCACAAAGTATGATGAAACGTGCCATAGATATTTTATTTGCATCTATTGGCTTTATCGTAGCATCGCCATTTATGCTTCTTGTGGCCTTGATGATTAAACTGGATGATGGGGGTCCCATAATATTCTCCCAAGAACGTTTAACACAAAATGGTCGTATCTTTAAAATTTATAAGTTTAGAAGTATGAAACTGAATTCTGGTGATATTCCAGCATCTAAAGATGATGACCGTATTACACGTAGTGGTAAATTGATTCGTAAACTCAGACTTGATGAGTTGCCACAACTTTTAAATATTCTTAAAGGGGATATGAGTATTGTGGGCCCACGACCTGAAAGTGTCGTTATAACCCATCAAATTTTAGAAACTGTACCTGAGTTTGGCTTCCGCTTGAAAGTAAAAGCTGGATTAACCGGTACGGCTCAAATTTTAGGAAAGTATAATACACTTCCTAAAGATAAGTTATTATTTGATCTATATTATATTGAGAACTTTACAATTTTAAATGACTTAAAATTGATGTTCCAAACACTGGTTGTCTTTGTGAAAAAAGACAGTACCGAAGGTTTTGATAAGCAAGCTGAATAATTCGCGTTTATTTATACGAATTTGAAGTTTGATGTTGTACTTTGACTTTTGTTTTGATACAATAGTCAAGGACCTTGTCTC
>CAYSBB010000012.1:17400-22193 GCA_964429205.1 uncultured Erysipelothrix sp. | reverse complement strand
AGTGGTTTTTTTGTAGTGTGCCAGGCATGGCAGATATCTAGGTGTGAAAGTTCACTGAGAGGTGAACTCACTAACTGCTAACTCTAGCTGAAACCAAGGGTGTCCATCGTGAGGTGGAATCTGAAGGAAGGTCAAGGCAAAGTTCCGGTCTGAGGAATACAAATCATATCAGGTATATAATCTAGGGCAAGGTTGCTAAACAAGCCAAAACCAAAAGAGGTTAGTGGAAGGACGATAATTAAACTAATTAATTATCTTCTATCCGAATGTCAAATTTATGTGAAAAGATGCATCATAGTTTGACAATGATAATGTGTGTGCTACACTATGTTAGTGTACACTTACATAAGGAGGCTATATGATGGAAAAGAAAAGATCTAGAATGACAAAAGAAGAAAGAAGAAATCAGATTTTAACATCAGCTTTGAGGACTTTTGTGGCTAAGGGATACAATGGTTCAACTACTTTAGATATTGCTAAAGAAGCAAATATTGCTGAAGTAACACTCTTTCGTTATTTTGATTCAAAAGAAGAAATATTTAAGGAAGCAATTGAACCTTTAATATTAGAAACTTTTGAAGAAACGATAAAAATCTCATCAAATTTAAGTCCATATGATAAATTTAAATACGTTTTAAGCAGTAGAGTCAAGTTTATAAATCAACAGCATGATGTGATTAAGCTAGTATTAGTGGAAAATCAATTCAATCCAGAAATAACAAACTATGATTACATTAAAAAAATTACACAGCTTATTGAATCTACAATTGAAGAAACAAATTTAATCATCACGGATGTTTCATATCTAATTCGTTTGATTAGAGGTACCATGCTCTCGTTTTTATATGATGTTGAAAATGATGAAAATTTAATTGATGCTCATATCGAACAATTTATAAATATGCTGATTGTAAGTGGGGTTATTAAAGAGAAAGAGGGAAACAGTGAATAAAATATTTGAGAAACTAGGTAATTTATTTGAAAAACGACCATTTAAGTCGTTATTTATCACACTGATAGTATTTGTGCTTATGATTGTTGGTGCTGTGAATATTGGCATGTCAACAGGAAGCGAAACCTTAGTTCAAACAGATAATGATGCTTATATATCAAACTTTGAAATGGAAAATGAATTTGGTAGTGATGCAATCATGATTCTATTTGAAGGTGATGAAGATGAATTATTAAGTTTAGATAACTTATTAAAGTTATACAATATTGAACAAAAGCTAGAATATACAGAAGGTATCTTTACTATCATGAGTCCAGCAAGTGTTGTTCATCAAATTACAGATAAACAAATATCTGAAATTAAAAAACAAGTTCCGAATATGAGTAAAGGACTTGCTGAGTTAGGATCAAAACTAGAAGAAATAGCTAAAGAATTGGGTGGAAAAGACTTACCTGATCCGTCCATACTTGATGATAAAATTAATAGTTTAACAGCAAATATGAATCCAGATAGTTTATTAGAAGACTTTGAAGGAACTCAAGCTGAATTAGAAGACAAGTTCAAAACAATGAGTTCTGGTCTTAGTGAAATGGGTTCTCAACTCAGTAACATTGGTAAAGAACTAGGAAGTAAAGATGTTCCTAATCCAAAAGACTTTGAAGATAAGTTTGATGAGTTATCGAATATTACTGTTGTATTTGATGATTTAATTAACGGTCAAAATATGCTTGAAGAAGGCGTTACACAAATGGGTGATGGTTTAAATGTTACAACATTTGGAATTGGCGCAGTTTCACAGCAATTAAAAGACTTAGCGAATCAATCAACAAATCCACAAGAGAAACAGCAATTAATGCAGCTTTCAGGTATGCTTGATAAAAGTATAGAAGGCCTCAGCACAATGGCTGAAAATACAGGAAACCTAACACAAGTCACAACGAATACAACAAATGGCCTCAACATGATTGGTAAAAACTTAAACACTCAATTAAATGAAATGAAAAAGGCCTTAACAACAGGTGGTCTTGATCCAGATGAGTTAAAGACCATGGCTGAAGGATTTGTGATGATGGGTGGGAAGCTTGATGAATTAAGTAAGGGCATCTCTTCAATGGATATGGATGACATGTTACCAGATACATCATCTATCTTTGACGATTTAACGAAAGACTTTGAAAATGAAATGTCAGGATTAAAATCAATGTTTGACGATGGTTTAGATCCAGCTGAATTGACGACAATGTCTGAAGGTTTTGAATTGATGGGTGAAAACCTTGTCACTTTAAGTGAAGGCCTTGAAATGTTTGCTGAAAAATCAGAAATGGTTATTGCTCATTTCCCACATAATAAATCAGAATTAGACAATATTTTATATGATGATGGTTCATTAAGAACCGTATTTGAAGAGACAGTGATTGATGAAAATCATATTATGATGATGATCAAACTAGATGGAAATATAGATGATTCTATCATTGATGCTATTTATGCGGAAATTCAAGATGTAGTTGACAGTGAAGATGTTTCAGTAGACTATATTATTTCTGGAAAACCCGTTCTTGATTCATCACTACGTACAGAAATGAAATCCAATATGATTGTGATGGTTGTTTCAGCTGTTGCACTGATGTTTATGATTCTTTCATTTGTATTTAAAGTACGATGGAAAGTATTGAGTCTTGGTATTGTCTTTGTTTCAGTCATTGCAACACTTGGACTCATGGGACACTTAAGTGTGTCAATGACCATGGTATCAATGGCAGTATTCCCTATATTAATTGGTTTAGGTGTTGACTATTCAATTCAAATTCAAAACAGATATGAAGAAGAAAAATCAGTCACGATCACCCTAACTCAAATTGGATCAGCCGTTGGAAAAGCGGTAGTTGCGACTGTATTAGGGTTTATCTCACTTTATGCCTCACCCGTACCAATGATTCAAGACTTTGGTAAGATGTTGACGATTGGTGTTGTGGTAAGTTTTATTGGTAGTGTATTCTTATTATTACCTATTCTAAAAGCCAGAGATTTAGTTGATGAAAAAGAAAGTAAATCACAGCAGGACGCACAAGGTGGCTTAATGGACAAACTTTTATCAGGGATTGGATATGTCTCTACTAAATTTTCTTGGATTATTGTAATTATCTCTATTATATTATCAGTCATGGGTTTAGTCGCTGATCAAAAAGTTGGTGTTGAAACGGACATAGAAACATTCATGCCTCAAGACATGGCAGCACTTCATGATATTCATAAAGTAAGAGATATTGTTGGTTCAACTAACCAAATGAACTTATACTTTGAAGATGACAATATTTTAAGTGAAGACAACATTGCTTGGACAAAAGATATCATTAAAGAAATAGAAAATACCTATGCAGATCAAATTGTAGATATTAAGTCACTTAATAATCTTGTCGATAATATGGTAGATGACAAAGTGATAACTCATCAGGAATATTTAGATATTATTGATGATATTCCACAGAATCAGCAAAAAATGTTTATTAATGAAGACCACAATAAATCAGTCATCTTAATGAATGTTGAACATATGGCGACCGAAGAACTACAAGAGTTTGTTGAAAGTATGTATGAAACAATCGAATCCTCACCCATGAAAGTATCAGTTACTGGTAAATCGGTCTTAGATGTAGAAATGGTGAGTGGTCTAACTGATGGTCGATTGAAAATGACTATCATAGGTTTAGTACTGGTCTTTATGGCATTACTTATTATGTATCGTTCATTCTTTAAAGCATTTGTGGTTGTATTCCCAGTTGTAATTATTGTGGGTATGTCCGGTGGTATTATGTATCTAATGGGTCTAAATTACACACCTATTACCGCAACACTTGGTGCTCTAATTCTTGGTATGGGTACAGAAACAAATATTATGTTACAAGAAAGATACTTAGAAGAAAGAAACAATGGAAAAAACAAACGCGACGCAATCGATACAACTCTAACTAAGATTGGTGCAGCAACAATGGCATCAGGTTTTACAACATTGGGTGGATTTAGTGTTTTAATGACATCAAAGTTTGTGATTCTAAAAGATTTTGGATTAATGACAGTAATCAATATATCACTTGAGCTTGTATCAACATTTATCTTGGTACCTGCATCACTTTGGTTATTAGATAGATTTATTGTGAAAAAAGTTAACTCATAAGGAGTAATAAAATATGGTACAAAATATTTAAATGAAGCAGTTGGTACACTAGGCGTATTGTTTATTAAATTACATCAATAACACTGGTATTTAGAAGGTGAGAAGTTCTTTGGACTTCATGAATTATTCGAAGATTACTATGATGAAATTAATGAGAATCTAGATGAGTATGCAGAAAGAATGCTCGCACTTGAAATGAAGCCAGTTTCAACACTCAAAGAATTCTTAGAAGTCTCATGGATTAAAGAAGAACGATACACCAAAAAAATGAATCACAAAGAAATGGTTAAATCAGTCTAAGATGACTATGCATTAATCTCAGAAAAACTACAAGAAGGAATTGACCTAGTTGATGGCGATGATGTCACTGCAGATATGCTTATTGATCTCAAAGGATCACTAGAGAAACACAACTGGATGTTGCGCCAATATCTTAAATAATAATGTAACACTCAACGTTAATACGCACTCTGTAATAGGTGTGCAATTCTCAAAACGTTAATCTTATTAACAGTAGAATACTTATACAAACCATTGTCGAAAGACAATGGTTTTTTATTTCTAAAAATAACGCCACAATATATTAATAATGATAAATGTTATTTAATGCTAGATAATGCTAGATAATGCTAGATAATGCTAGATAATGCTAGATAATGCTAGATA
>CAYSBB010000012.1:0-17300 GCA_964429205.1 uncultured Erysipelothrix sp. | reverse complement strand
AGATAATGCTAGATAATGCTAGATAATGCTAGATAATGCTAGATAATGCTAGATAATAGGTTATAATAAGTATAAAAGCTAATAATACATTGGAGGTGTGTTATGAAAGAAGAAAATAATAAATTAGAGTATAAAATATCTCTTCCAACAGATAATTCAAAGTGGTTAAAAAGTATAGTGTCTTTTAGTAATACATCTGGAGGAGAATTAGTAATTGGTGTTGATGATAAGACTAAAGAAATTGTAGGTATTAACGAATCTAGATCTGAATTAGAAACTAAAATAATGGATACAATTTATAACAATATTATACCTAAACCAATTGTAGATATTGTATTTAAGAACATTGAAGATAAAGATATATTAATTATTAAAGTTTCAAGAGGTAATGAAACACCTTACTTTATAAAAAACAAAGGAATTGTTGAAGGTACTTATGTAAGGTTTGGATCAACTGACAGAGTGACAACGTATGCTCAATTAGAAGAAATTAAATTAAGTAGTAAAAGAGAGAGTTATACTAATCTTGAATTTTATGAAAATAATAAGATGAAATTAATCTCAATTGATGAAATTAATAAGTTCCTAACATATTTAAATAAGAATAACATTGAGAGAACAATTACAATTAATAAGTTGTTAGAATGGAAATTAATCAAGTCTAACTTTGATAAATATTATGCTACTAATGGTTATATGTTGTTAACAGATAATCCATTTAATAATAGTTATATCAAAATAGGATTATTTAATGGTAATGATAAATCTAATTTAATTAGCAATGAAACCATAACTGGATCACTAATCGAGCAATATGAAAAAGCACTTAAAATAATAAACGAAATGCTATATAAAGGTTATAGCTTTAAGAAAATTAGAAAAAAAGAATTTATGATTCCAGAAGTTGTAATAAGGGAAGTGCTTGCTAATTCTATAGTTCATAGAAATTATTTGGATAACCACCCGATAAGAGTAGAAATATATAGTGATAGAGTAGAGTTTTATTCACCAGGATCATTATATGATGGATTACAACTTGAGGACATATTAAGTGGTTTATCAAAACTAAGAAATGTTAATATTGCCGAAGTGTTTCACTCATTAGGATATATTGAAAAATGGGGTTCAGGAATTCAACGTTCGAATAATGCTTTGGTCTCTGCAAACATGAATAAATTAAAAATTGATGCTGAAAGCATACATGGAATAACTGTAACTATATTTTTTGAAATATTAGATGATAAAATAGAAAATGAAGAAAAAGAGAAAACAAATGCTTTAGATGTTTTAGATTTTTATAAACCAATTGCTGATAATATAACACGCAAAAAATTAGAGAAAGATTTTAATTTAACATTAAGACAAGCAAGATCCATACTAGAAGAACTGCAAACAAAGAACTTAATAGCAATGAGAGGTAGTGGGCCATCTACATATTATGAAATTATTAATAAAGATAAGTAATAAATAATGCAACACACAAGGATAATATGCACTCAACAGTAGGCGTGCAACTCTCAAAACGTTAATCAATTCGATTATCAGTTTACAAATCAAACCACTTTTCTTATGGGTGGTTTTTTTTGTGCTATAAATTAAATAATACACTGTAAGATGATACAGTGTATTATAATACAGTATTGATAGATATATTCCGCACGAAAAATTTGGAACGAATTAGCAGAAAAATGCAGAATACATTCATAATATTTATTAAATTTAAGTTAGAACTTGGATATTGCAGATTTCTATTATAAAAGTTTTGATTAAAGATTGGAGAATTAATTAAATTCCCAAATTGCAATAGCAACCCGTCCACTTTTTCATACTAACATCATTATACAATCCGGAACTTTTTTTACTCTAAACAAAATATTGAATAAAAAGATAAAAATCATAAATATTTTAACCTCATTATTGCAAAGAAACTATATTTACTTGAGTTATTTTATATACCAAGTGAAAATAGGACAGATTACTTTCTAACTTAAGATGACTTATTAAAAAGTATAGTTATTATGGTAAAAAGTATAGAGTCGTTTAAAATAACTTTTCAAATCGCAATACATATGATTTAATCCGTTTGTGAGCGTTTTCAAGTACAAGTTTAAGCGCTTTTGAATCTATACCAAGTAGATTCTCACGACACAAGGAGGAAATATGGAATTTAGATATATGAAGAGATTTGCGGCAGTATTAGCACTTGTTTTATTCGTTACAGGTTGTTCACAAACAACAGCAACCGTTGAATATACAGTGACTGAAGAAGCAAAGATTACAGAAGGGATGAGCAATCAACCCCAAGCATCTTATTGGTTCCCAGAAGATTTATTAAACTGGAACTTTGAAGATGATGAAGATGCAAAATATAACGTAAGTACAGTAGCACTCGCTGAAAGAGTTGATAAAAAGGAATTAATACCTTCAAACGATACACAGCATGTTGACTTTAAAGTTGTGGCACTTTCAATCATGAATGCTTCAACAAGTGGTAACGTACCACGTGGTCTCAATACATTTAGAGCCAATGTTTTTTCTAACTGGCAATATATTGATCAACTCGTTTATTGGGGTGGATCATCAGGTGAAGGGATTATCGTGCCACCCAGTGCAGATGTAATTGACGCAGCACATAAAAATGGTGTACCCGTTCTTGGAACAATCTTCTTCCCACAAACAGCCCACGGTGGCAAGATTGAATGGCTCGATACATTCTTAGAAAAAGATGCCAATGGGGATTTCCCAATCATTGACAAGCTCATAGAAGTTGCAGATATCTATGGATTTGATGGATGGTTCATTAACCAAGAAACGGACACAGATGTCACAAGCTTTGATGATGCTAGAGATGGTAATGAACAAACGACACTCACAGATGATACCAATGTTCTAACGAAAGAGCATGCAGCTCTCATGTTAGAGCTGATTACACAATTTAGAGATAAAACAGACGAAGACTTTGAAATCATGTGGTATGACTCCATGACCGTTGATGGGAAAATGGACTGGCAAAACGCCTTAACCGATGAAAACAAAGACTATATGGTAGATATGGACCTCAACCCTGTATCAGACTCCATGTTCTTAAACTTCTGGTGGAATACAGAAACATATGCAGAAGCTGAACTCTTAAAAGCATCTAGAGAAAAAGCAAATGAAAACAAGATTAATCCATACGATCTATACGCAGGCATTGATGTTCAAGCCAATGGCTTCCATACACCTGTAAGATGGAACTTATTCATGGATGAAAATGGTGTCCCTTATACATCACTTGGACTGTATGTACCAAGCTGGACATATTTCAGTACCAACAACCCTGATCAATTCCAAGACAATGAAGCGATGTTTTGGGTCAACGGTTTTGGTGATCCAAGAAGAAGTGAACTGCCAACAAGTACATCATGGCCAGGTATTTCAACTTTTGCGCTTGAACAAACAGCCATCACAAAACTGCCATTCAAAACAAACTTTAACGTTGGTAATGGATATAACTACTTTATTGAAGGTGAGAAAGTATCAGAATTAGACTGGAACAACCGTTCAATGCAAGATGTGATGCCTACATACCGCTGGATTATGGATCACGAAGGAAACAACAAACTAGAAGCGTATATTGATTATGCCGATGCATACCAAGGTGGCAATGCCATTCGCTTAAGAGGAAATCTTGACAAAGATAAAGCATCAAGTATCTTACTCTATGCAACAAAAGTAACACTAGAAGAAGACTATACATTCACTTCAACACTTAAAGCCACAAGTGACACTAATGTGAAATTAGTCCTTGGTTTTGAAGATGGATCAGAAGTGAAAATTGATGCAAATGAGAAAATTAAAGATACATGGACAACTGTAAACTTTGATTTAAAAGATGCAGTTGGCAAAGTAATGACATCCATCGCTTATGAATTTACAAGTGATGAAGATGTGAAGTCACATGACATCAGACTTGGAAACCTTTCAATCTTACCAAAAGATGACAAAACAACACTCACACCTGTCACAGGTACACTTGAGAGCGTCGTCTTTGATGAAGAAGAAAGTAACTTCGCAGGCATTCGTTTATTCTGGGAAGAAACAGAAGATGACAGTGCATACTATGAAATCTATCGTATTAACGAAGACAAATCACGCTCATTCATCGGTGCAACACCAGCCAATACACACTACATCAATTCACTTGAAAGAAATGATGACACCAATAAAACACACTTAGTGATTGTATCAGTGGATCAATTTGGAAAAAGAAGTAAAGATTCAGAAACCATCACCATTGATTGGCCAGATAACTCTGTTCCAAAAGCAAACTTCACAGCTTCAAGAACACTGATTGCACCTGGAGATAAAGTCACATTTAATAACGCTTCATCATCCAACACAGAAAGTGTAAAATGGGTATTTGAAGGGGCAGATATTGAAGAAAGTACAGACGAGCAAGTAGAAGTCACATTCAATGAAACTGGATCATACTCAGTAACCCTTACAGCCACAAACGCTCAAGGCGATACGGACCATACCATTGAAAATATGATTGTGGTAACTGATGATGCAAAAGGTGACTTAAAGTTACTCTCACTTAATGCTGATACAGAAGCTTCATCCTTTGTGAACTCTGCAGAAGCACCAGAATTCGCTGTCAACGGATCACTTGATGACAAGTGGTGTGCCGTTGGAGATGCACCACATGATATTACTGTAGATCTTGGCTCAAGCTATCTCATCAGTGAAGTATACATGGGACATGCTCAAGCAGGTGGGGAAAGCGAAAGCATGAACACACGTGCTTATAAGATTGAAATCAGTGAAGATGGTAAAGAATTTACACAAGTGGTACGTGTCTTAAATAATAAAGACGCAGAAACAGTGGATACATTCGCACCAACGCACGCACGTTATGTAAAAGTCACAGTCGACAAACCAACACAAGGTTCAGACTCTGCTGTAAGACTTTATGAACTCCAAGTATTTGGATTAGAATAACACAAAGTAAAAATCCGTTGAAACCTGATATAGGTCTTAACGGATTTTTTTAAACTTTTTGTTTTTTAATGTTAAAGACAAGTTCGAATTGAATATACTGTAGTAAACAAAGTAAATAAGGCACAAAGGTCAATTTAAAGTGCTCCGAATACGTGATGTCATTTAGGATCACGATTATAATCACCCATAAAAACCCTGCGATGAGTGAGAAGAAATTAAACATAGGGATCATTGTGTATACATGTTTTCTAAAGATATTAAATAGATAATAGACACTTTCTACAAGTATGAAGATTACAGCACTGAGCATCAGTAAATTTAACAACTGCATCACAACGAGTTCTTGAAATGCAAGATTAAATAAAGAAATATTGAGTGTCATTTCAGACATATCGAAATAATGCGCTGATCGTAAAGATGGCATTAGTATTAAAATTAAACTTAATACAATACTGAGTATTAGTAGACGTTCTTCTTTCTTACTTTCTTTTTTTTGTAGGTTTATTTGAAAGTAGGGAATCGAAACTTTCATTAAATACTTGTGAGAGTCTTTTAAAGCTTTCTATATCGGGTAACCCTTCATCATTTTCCCACTTACTCACAGCTTTATTACTCACGCCAATCAGTTCTGCCAGTTGAAGTTGTGTCATTTTATTTTTTTGTCTTAACGCTCTTATTTTAAACCCAAAGTCATTGTCTCATCCTTATTAAATTCAATATACATCAGTCAGTACTTTTACACAATTCAATGAGGTCCACGATGCGTGGAGTCACATAAAAAGGAAGCAAATGTATGTGAAAGGTTCAAAGTTTACAATTTTTACTCATAAAAATCAATCGTTTAACACATATACAGTATTTCTATTGACATTGGTCTTTAGTCAGATATAATCCAATTGTTAGGAAAGGCTAATGCAGTGATGTTACCATTATAAAATGTATAGTATTACCAACGTTTTTTAGTGATAGAAGTGCTATAATGTTTAAAGAAGTGGGTAAGCAAAATAAAAAAAGGAATAGAGGTATTATATTTTAAACTTGAATCAAAATATTGTTATATTAATGAATTTAAATCTTTGAAATTATTAATATGATTATAGAAAGATAGAGGAGAAAACATGGACGTACTACAAATTATAGAATTAATGAGAGAAAAAAAATATAAAGAAATCAGAAAAATCTTCATTACAATGAATGAAGTGGATATTGCAGAAATTTTAAACGGGCTTAATACACATGATGCACTACTTCTATTTAGACTCCTTCCAAAAGATATGGCGGTTGAAGTCTTTGCGAATATCAACCCCACCAAACAAAGAAAAATCTTGACCGCAATTTCAGATGAAGAAATCAATGACATTGTGGAAGATTTATTTTTTGATGACATGATTGATATTATTGAAGAAATGCCAGCGCATATCGTTAGAAAGATTTTAAACTTTGCGAAAGAAGAAGAAAGAAAACTTGTTAATCAGTTTTTAAACTACCCAGAAGAATCTGCAGGTAGCTTAATGACCATTGAATATGTAGAACTTAGAGAACATATGACAGTGGGGGAATCCATGCACTTGATTAAAGATGCAGGGATTAAAAAAGAAACGATTTATAACTGTTATGTGACAGATGAGCACAGAGTTCTAAAAGGTGTGATCACACTGAAGAAACTGGTGACATCCGATGAAAAAATCGTCGTAGGTGACATCATGGAAAAAGATGTCATTAAAGTCAATACACACAGTGACCAAGAAAAGGTTGCCAATATCTTTAGACGTTATGGGTTTATCGCACTACCTGTTGTAGATAATGAAAACCGTTTAACTGGAATCATCACTGTTGATGATGTCATGCGCGTGATCGAACAAGAAGCGACAGAAGACTTCCAAGTGATGGCTGCGATGACACCAACCGAAGAAGAGTATATTAATGCAAGTGTTTGGGACTTGGCTAAAAATAGACTCCCATGGTTACTATTCCTCATGGTTTCTGCAACCTTTACCGGAAGAATCATGGGACGCTATGAAGATATTTTGACATCAGTTGCGATTTTGGGAACCTTTGTGCCCATGCTGATGGATACAGGGGGTAACTCAGGAAGTCAATCCTCAACCCTGATCATTCGTGGTTTGGCTACAGGTGATATCAGTGTTAATGATGGCATGAAAATTATTTGGAAAGAGTTTAGAATATCACTGACAGTTGGATTTATTCTTGCGCTTACTAACTTTTTAAGGCTCATGATGCTAGAACAAGTGGGATTCACCATTGCGCTGACTGTTTCAGTTACCTTAGTTGTGACTGTTGTACTTTCTAAAATTGTGGGTGGTATCTTACCCATCATTGCGAAGAAATTCAAACTGGACCCCGCCATTATGGCCGGACCCCTTATTACCACCATTGTTGATGCGTTGAGCTTGGTTGTCTACTTCCAAATCGCAGGTCGTATTGTGGGATTATAATATCATTTAAAGAAACTTCATGAATGAAGTTTTTTTTAATGCACATAAAAAACGAACCTACTCAGTTCGTTTGTCTGATAAATCAATCATGAATGCTTTAATAAAATCTAAGAAATCATAAATGACCATTTTATTTTCTTCGCCAATTGAAGTTAAATAAGCCTCAATGTCCTTATTGGTATCCTTATGAAATTTATCATGAAGGATGATCACTTTATCACCCAGTTCAGTCAGTTCAAGTCTTAAGTCACGTTTATTACTGCTTGATGCTTTCTTAACTAAAAATCCTTTCTTTTCAAGCTTTAGTGCCAGTTGTGATACCATACCACGGGTAACATTGAGCTCTCTTGCCAGTTCACTCATATTTAAATCAGGATACTTATCAATCTTGTCTAAAAGATGAATTTCAGATGTATAGAGTTTATCTCCTTCTTTAGAGGTGATAACTTGTGCATCCAGTTTCATCATAATTTGAAGGAGTTCTTCAAAGTAGGCAAAGAGATCTTGTTTTTGTTGTGTTTTCAAAACTTAATTCTATAGTAAGTGTACATTAAGGTCAAATGTATTAAACTGTGTTGACATAAGGCGTCGACTCTATTAATATATAGATGGTTATCTATATAGAATAACTTCTATATAATGGGTGGTTTTATGAAAAAGATATGGTTGTTTATTTTTGATCAAATCATTGGTTTGAAATGGATCAATGAGGTGGTAGGTTATTTGCTTGGGCTTGTTGGAATTGATGTTGCGACACCTTTTGGGGGCGCTTTACAATTTTTTATTTATGATATGATTAAAATTGTATTTTTACTTTTATTCTTAATCTCAATTATATCTTATGTCCAGTCTTATTTTCCGCCAGAACGTACAAAGAAAATCTTAAGTCGCTTTGATGGTTTAATGGGTAATTTAATGGGTGCACTGATTGGAACGGTGACACCATTTTGTTCGTGTTCATCCATTCCAATCTTTATTGGTTTTGTTTCCAGTGGCATGCCTACAGGTGTTACGATTTCATTCTTAATTTCTTCACCCTTTGTGGATCTTGGATCGTTTTTACTGCTTGCTTCAATCTTTGGACTTCCAATTGCACTTGTTTATATGATTGTGGGGGTCGTACTCGCAGTGATTGGTGGGGTAGTTTTTGAAAAAATCGGTATTGAGAAGTATTTGCCTGATTTTGTGAAAGAAGCCAATATTACTGAAGTAGAAAGTGAAAGTATGACACAAAAAGAAAGATTTTTATTTTCATGGGATGAAGCGAAATCTACTTTGCGTGATGTCATCTTATATATCTTTATTGGTGTAGGGATTGGATCACTCATCCATAATGTCATCCCACAATCATTCATTGAAACGGTGATTGGGACTAAAAACCCGTTTGCGCCAGTGCTTGCCTCTGTCATTGGAATTCCCATTTATGCTGATATCTTCGGAACCATTCCCATTGCGGAAGCCTTATTTATGAAGGCAGTCCCCATTGGGACCATTCTTACCTTTATGATGGGGGTGACGGCATTATCAGCCCCTTCAATCATCATGCTTTCTAAAGTGATGAAACGAAAGCTTTTGGTAATGTTTGTGGGTTATGTGATGATGGGTATCATTGTGATTGGTTATGTATTTAATGCATTTTCTTATTTGTTGGTATAATGGGATAAAATGAAAGAGAAAAAAGATATTAATATATTTCAAAAATATTTAACATTATGGGTTTTTATCTGTATGATACTCGGAGTACTTATTGAAAAGTACTTCCCAAATATTTTGTAATTCTTTGTGAAATTTGAATATGCACAAGTTTCGATTCCAACCGCAATTCTCATTTGGCTGATGATTTATCCCATGATGATGAAGGTGGATTTTGAAAGTGTGAAAGATGTGGGTAAAAATCCCAAAGGGCTTTATGTCACATGGATTACAAACTGGTTGATCAAACCCTTCACAATGTATGGGATTGTTTATTTCTTCTTGTTTGTGGTATTTAAAAACTTCATTCCATAAGATTTAGCACAAGGTTATTTAGCAGGTGCAGTAATCTTAGGGGCTGCCCCCTGTACGGCAATGTTCTTTGTGTGGAGTTCACTCACAAAGGGTAACCCTGCATATACAGTCATTCAAGTAGCCACAAATAACTTAATTATTTTGGTTGCATTTGTGCCTATTGTGAAGTTTTTACTTGGCGTCAGTAATGTGATTGTCACTTGGGATACACTGATCTTATCTGTAGTGCTCTTTGTGCTTGTGCCATTAGTATTTGGGATTTATAGAAGACTTCATGTGGTGAAGAAAAAGGACCTTGATTACTTTGAAAATACTTTTTTACCAAAATTTGATGTTTCAACCATTGCCGGTTTACTCTTGATGTTAATCTTAGTGTTTACTATTTCAAGGGCCCACGATTCTTAAAAACCCATTACATATTTTATTAATTGCGGAGCCTCTGACAATCCAAACATTTTTCATTTTTGGGATTTCCTTTGGCACATCAAAACTCTTAAACTTACCCTTTGAAATTTCAGCACCAACTGGTATGATTGGGTCATCAAACTTCTTTGAATTATCTGTTGCGGTTGCGATTTCATTGTTTGGTATGGGATCACCTGTAGCACTTGCGACAACAGTAGGAGTTTTAAAAGAAGTTCCCATCATGTTGATGCTTGTCGCAATCGCAAACACGAAATTATATTTTAAAAAGGAGGCATAATATGCTAATAAAAATTGTAGGACCAGGATGTAAAAATTGTACAGCACTATACGAACTCACAAAAGATGTTGTCAAAGACGTCAATGAAGATATTACCGTAGAACATGTTACGGATGTATCTGACATGATTGCTTTGGGCGTTGGTAAATCACCGGGTGTGATCATTGATGATAAGGTAGTGTCTCAAGGAAAACGTCTCAAAGAAAAAGAAGTGCGCGCATTAATTCAAAAATATATCTAAAGGTGAAATCATGAACAATAAAGATTATGTTTTATTATTTAAAGCTTTGGCAGACGAAACAAGACTTGAAATATTAGATATGCTTGCGAAAGAAGAGCTTTGTGCATGTCATATTTTAGAAAGCTTTAAAATTACACAACCCACACTTTCTTATCATATGAAAATCTTGGTAGAATCAGGTTTGGTAGACAGTAGAAAAGATGGCACATGGATGCGCTATAACATCAATACTGAAAAGATGAGTCATATTAAAGATAAAATTACGCTTTTAAATACTTCAGAAAAATTAATAGAAAGTAGATGTGATTAAATGGAAAAGATAAAAGTAGCATTTGTGTGTGTTCATAATTCATGTCGCTCACAAATGGCAGAAGCTGTAGCGAAAATTAAAGCATCTGATACATTAGAGGTTTATTCAGCAGGGACACAGCGTGTTCCAGAAATCAATCAAACGGCTGTCAAACTTATAAAAGAGCGCTACAATGTAGATATGAACCAAACACAAAGCTCAAAATTAGTGGATGAAATTCCCGATGTTGATATTATCATTACCATGGGATGTAATGTTGAGTGTCCTTATCTTCCATCAAAACATCGAGAAGATTGGGGCCTTGATGATCCAAGTGGACACCCATACAGTGCGTATGAAGAAACGCTATCACTGATAGAGGAAAAAGTGGATGATTTAATAAACAGAATCAAAACACAAGTCATAACACTATAATATACCCATCGATAAATGGTGGTTACATTATGAAATTAAATGAGGGCTTCTTGCAGAGATGCTCTTTTTTTGTGCAAACTTTACCTAAAGTTTACATAAACACCCACTAGGTTTTACATCCGTTGGTTATGATAATGATGTAAACAGGAGGAAGTTATGAAAAAAATATTACTGATAAGTTTACTAACATTGGCACTTGTGGGATGTGGTACATCAGCACAAGGTGAAAGAGAATTTGATAAAACAAAGGATATTACACTTGTTTCAAGAGAAGATGGTAGTGGCACGCGTGGTGCTTTTATTGAACTTGTGGGTATTGAAGAAAAAGATGGTAATGGCAACAAAGTCGACAGAACAAGTCAAGAAGCTATTATTGCGAATAAGACTGATGTGATGATGCAAAACATTACCAGTGATATGAATGCGATTGGTTATATTTCATTAGGATCTTTAAATGACACACTTAAAGCCTTAGAGGTGGATGGGGTGAGTCCCAGTGTTGAAAATATTCAATCTGGATCTTACAAAGTCGCAAGACCCTTTAATGTTGTGTTTGGTGATATATTAAGTGATGTTGCACAAGACTTTATGGATTATATCCTGTCTAAAGATGGACAAAGTGTCGTATCTCAAAATGGTTATATTTCAGTTGAAACTACTTCTGAATATACTTCAAAGAACCTAAAAGGAAAGATTGTGATTGCGGGATCGTCCAGTGTCAGTCCATTAATGGAAAAAATTGCGGAAGCATACCAAGCATTAAATGAATCTGTAACCATTGAAATTCAAACTACAGATTCTACAGTGGGTGTTTTATCAGCCATTGATGGCACAGTTGACATTGGCATGGCAAGTAGAAACTTAAAAGATGATGAGTTAAGTCAAATTAACCATAAAGCCATTGCGATTGATGGGATTGTGGTGGTTGTGAATAATGATAACCCACTCACAAATGTATCATCAGAAGATTTAAAAGAAATCTACCTTGGAAACATCAAAACTTGGGAAACACTAATCAGTGAGTAATATGATAAACAGTATTTTATCAAATCGTAAGACACAAGGAATAATGAAGCACATCTTTATGATCGCCGCTTCTTTTTCCATTGTGGCAATCTTATTGATTTGTATATTTTTATTGATGAATGGAATTCCTGCACTCAAGGAAATCGGATTTATAAATTTTATTCTTGGAAAGCAGTGGCGTCCTGGTGATATACCAGCAGAGTTTGGGATTTTCCCGATGCTTTTGGGAAGTATTTATGTTACTGCCTATGCTTTATTATTTGCGACACCAATTGGATTAGGATCTTCCATATATATGGCCTTTTATGCTAGAAAGTCACACACCAAATATATCGAGATTCTCATTGGTTTAATGGCAGGGATTCCTTCGGTTGTTTATGGTTTTTTTGGGATGGTTGTGATTGTCCCAATAACCAGAAATATCAGTGGTAATGGGAACAGTATTTTAAGTGCAGCCATTTTACTTGCGATGATGATTTTACCCACCATCATTACCATAAGTTATAATGCTTTAATCAGCGTCAACAAAGCTTTGTATGATAATGCGATTGCGCTTGGTGTAAGTCATGAATACAGCATTCGAAAAGTAATCTTGAAAGCATCAAAATCTGGCATCATGGCCTCACTTGTCTTGGGTATGGGTCGGGCCATTGGTGAAACAATGGCTGTGATTATGGTTGTGGGAAATCAAGCAGTTGTGAGACTTCCTTTTGATATTTTTAAAGGTGTTAGGACACTGACAGGAAATATCGTGATAGAAATGGGTTATGCTGCAGGCTTACATCGTGAAGCCTTAATTGCAACGGGACTTGTTTTATTTGTGATTATTTTATTTGTGAATACACTGTTTTCAATCATCACAAAAGAGGAGGTATCATGAAAGACAAATTATTTAAAGCTTTGGTTAAAACTTCTGTAATGGTGATGTTATTTAGTTTTGTATTTCTATTGTCTTATATCTTAGTTAAAGGGATACCTCATATAAAACCATCACTCTTTTCGTTTTATTATACCAGTGATAATGTATCTTTAATGCCTGCTTTAATTACAACGGTCTATATGGTGTTTTTAACACTGTTGATTGGATTTCCCATTGGTTTATTTACTTCGATTTATATGGTTGAATATGCGAATCAATCAGGGATGTTCTATAAGCTCATGATGTCTTCTATAGAAGCACTCTCGGGTGTACCATCCATTATTTATGGGCTCTTTGGTTATTTGTTTTTCGTGTCAAAGTTTTCATATTCAGTACTCTCAGGATCCTTAACCTTATCCATGATGATTTTGCCTTTTATTACGCGTGCTGCACAAGAATCGCTACTAGAAGTTCCTTCGAGTTATCGAGAAGCATCTTTAGCCCTTGGTACCAGTAAACTTTATATGATTTTTAAAGTTGTTTTACCCCAAGCCATTGGGGGTATTATCTCTGGTTTACTATTATCAATCGGACGCATCGTAGGAGAAAGTGCTGCTTTAATATATACCTTGGGGACAGTTGCGACACTACCTGATAGTATTTTTGCATCAGGAAGAACATTATCGATTCACATGTGGGCTTTATCAAGTGAAGGATTTTATACGGATCAAGCTTATGCGACGGCCGTCATTTTAGTGTTATTGGTATTACTGATGAACAGTGTATCCATTGTTTTTAAAAACAAATTAGCGAAAGGATAAATATGAAAATTAAAATTAGAGATTTTGACTTGTGGTATCATGATTTTCAAGCGCTCCATAGTATTAATATGGATATTGATGCGAACAAGATTACCGCTTTTATTGGACCCAGTGGTTGTGGAAAGACAACGCTTTTAAAGTCAATTAATCGATTGAATGACTTAATTGACTCATGTCATATTGATGGAGAAATATTATTAGATGATGCGAATGTCTATGAAGTTAAAGACTTAGAACAATTTAGAAAAAGAGTGGGGATGGTATTTCAAAAGCCCAATCCTTTTCCGATGAGCATTTATGAAAATGTTGCGTTTGGTCCCAAAGCTCATGGTATCAGTAAAAAAAGTGAACTGGATGCCATTGTGGAGAAGGCTCTGAAAGATGCGGCCATTTGGGACGAAGTCAAAGATCGACTCCATAAAAGTGCTTTATCTTTATCAGGGGGACAACAACAAAGAATTTGTATCGCAAGAACCCTTGCGATAAGACCGGAAATCATTCTCATGGATGAGCCAACCAGTGCTTTAGACCCTATATCTACAGCAAAAATTGAAACTTTGATACTAGAACTTAAAAAAGATTATACAGTTGTGATTGTGACCCATAACATGCAACAAGCCGCACGAATTTCAGATAAAACTGCTTTCTTTTTAGATGGTAATTTAATTGAAATTAACGATAGCGAAAAGATATTTACCAGTCCGGAAAATAAGAAGACTGAAGATTATATTACAGGGAGGTTTGGATAAGATGACTATCATTGATAAAAATATAGATGTGATTAAAAATAAGCTCTCACAGATGACATTCCACTGTGAAAAATCGCTTTTAATGGTAGAAAAAGCATTGGTTGATCATGATATAAATCATGTGAATCAAATTGTAGAAAATGATTTGATGATTAATCAATTGGAACATGAAATCGAGTCACTTTCTCACTCGGTTTTGATACGCCAACAACCCGTTGCCAGTCATTTTAAAATCATCTCAACGATATTGAAAATTATAGATGACTTAGAGAGAATTGGCGATTACGCAAAAGAAATCAGTATCATACTAAATCAATATGATATTGAAGACTTAAAATATAAGAGGGAATTAATTGCGCTTTCTAAAGATGTAAGAGATATGTTGGTGAAAAGTATCAATGCCTTTTTAAATCAAGACATGAAACAAGCACAGTTTGTGATTCATTATGATTCGTATGTTGATAAAAGTTTTAATCTCTTGAAGCAAAGGCTAAGTGATGATATGGTATTTCAAAAGGATATAAACCATCAAATACTGGATATTTATATGATTGGGAAGTATTATGAAAGATGTGGCGATCGTTGTGTAAATATCGCAAAAGCTTTATAGGATTTATAAGGTGTTTATAAGGAGTCATCATGATAAAAATCGTAATTATTGAAGATGATCAAGATATCAGAGATTTGGTCAATTATACATTAGAAGTAAATGGGATGGAAGGTTTTGGTTTTTCGGATTACCAATCTTTTCTTGATGCAAAAATCACGCATGTTGATTTATTTATCTTAGATGTTATGTTGCCCAAAGAAGATGGTCTTCAAATTATTGAAAACTTAAAAAAACAATCTCATTACAATCATGTACCCATCATCATGTTAACCGCAAAAGGCAGTGAACTGGACAAAGTCAAAGCTTTAAATCTGGGTGCAGATGATTATATCGTTAAACCTTTTGGTGTCTTAGAACTTGTCGCAAGAATTAAAGCAAGATTGCGTCATATAGAAAAAAACGTTCAACTTACTTTTAAAGACATAGTTTTAAATGTGGAACGGTACGAATTAAAAGTAGAAGGTGAAATTGTTTCACTGACAAATAAAGAGTTCGAAATTTTAAAGTATCTTATGGAAAATGTGAACCGTGTCATCTCTAGAGAATTGCTCTTAGAAAAAATATGGGGTTATGATTTTGAAGGTGAAAGTAGAACTTTAGATATTCATATCAGTACACTGAGAAAACAACTAAAATCCCAAGCCCAATATTTACAAACAGTGCGCGGTGTTGGTTATAAATTAGGAGACATACATGACTAAAAAGATTCAAAGAAGTATGCTTGTTTTGGTTTTTATCAGTATCTTTATTTTTAGTATTGGTACAAGTTTTATATTCTATGATACAGAAAAAAACAAAGCCATTAAAATTGTAAAAGACCAAACAAATTTAATTCAGAGTAAATTAAATTCAGAACGTTTTAATGAAGACCCATTGATTTACCATGATCTATTGACACAAACAAGAATCTCGTTAATCGACCAAGACGGTGTCGTTATCTTTGATAATAAATCAGATCTTGATACATTAGACAATCATAATGATAGAGAAGAAGTGATGCTTGCTAGAAAAAATGGTAGAGGTGAAAAAGAGCGGTACTCAAACAGTCTTTTAACCAAGTACTACTATGATGCCATCTTGCTCAATGATGGAATGGTATTAAGGGTGTCTACAGCCATCATAAGTATTTATTCTTTGATGTTGATGATTTTGCCTTTTAGTTTCATGATTGCGATGTTGGTTTTTATTGTTGCGGTAGTAATATCACGAAAATTAAGTACTAAAATCATCACGCCCATTCTTAAAGCTGACTTACACTCAAATTTAATCTCACCCTATGAAGAGTTAGACTTATATTTCAATACCATGCGTGCTCAAAAAGAAGAGATTAAACTTCAAATTACTGAGACAAATCATAAAAATATGATACTGAATGCTATCTTGAATACAATGCAAGAAGGACTCATTATTTTTGGATCTGATTTAAAAGTGGTCCTTGCGAATACGGCATTTTTAAATATGATGAACATCAATACATACTCAGAAAATGATACAGTCTATCGATTTATCAATGATGAAACACTCATTGATAAAATTAAGAAAAGTGTTCAAGGTGAAAACACACTACATCAATTAACCATCAATGATAAAGTGTATCAAGTTCATTTAAGTCCATCATCCATTCTGGATGATCAAGGTGCCATTTTACTCTTTGTGGATGTGACTCAAGAATATGAAAATCAAAAACACCGCGAACAGTTCAGTGCCAATGTATCACATGAGCTCAAAACACCCCTCACCAGTATTAGGGGACTTGCGGAGCTTCAAGCAAATAACTTGGTAAAAAAACAAGACATTCAAGATTTTGGTAAAAAAATATACAACCAAAGTAACCGTCTTTTAGAACTCATTGAGCACATTCTTGAGCTTTCAAAATTTGATGAAAACCAAGTAGATCCAACTAAAGAAATGGTCAATCTTAAATTTGTGACACTCAATACACTGGATTACTTAAAAGATGATATCATCGCAAAAGACATTAAAGTAAAAGGTGTGATTGAAGATGCTTCTTTGTATGCAAATTACAATATGATGGAAGAGTTGATGTATAACCTCATTGAAAATGCGATTAAGTATTCAGATCATGAAGGCATAATTGAAGTAAATGTTAAAGAAGATAAT
>CAYSBB010000011.1:0-22733 GCA_964429205.1 uncultured Erysipelothrix sp. | reverse complement strand
TACAAATTAAAAATGATGCATCTACCCTTCACTTTAGAAAACCAAATTGGTCAGATAATCTTAAAATCACACTAGATGGTAAAATAATCCCAGAAAAAATTATACTTGAACCAGGGAACTATCAAATTCATGTTGCAATAGAAAATGAACCTTTCGCATTGTACACGACACCAGAAGTTGTCCACAATGCGAATAAAGTAGCATTCCAGTATGGTCCATTCGTATATTGTGGAGAAACCCATGATCAAGAAACAAATATTTATAAATATTTTGTGGATCCAAGTTATATTGAAACACAACTTGTGGAAGATGCATTGGGAGTACGTTATAATCTAAAGGTTGATGCTCATAAACACATCACGTCCAAAACATTATATAGTAGAAACCTTGAAAAAACAGAAAAAAGTTCTGTTAACTTAATTCCTTATTATTTATGGGCGAATAGAGGCCTTAGCGATATGATGGTATGGCTTTTTAGAAAGGTTTAATATGATTTATACAATAAAAAATGATAAATTACAAGTAGATATTCTTAGTTTTGGTGCTTCAATATTAAGTATGAAAGTATTCAGTAATAATGAGTGGCATGAAACGACAGTACAATATGAGAATCTGAATGATTACAAAAACAAAAATACGTATTATCTCAACAGTATTATTGGACCTCACTCAGGTCGTATTAAAGATGGAAAATATAAGATTAATGATACTGTGGTGACTTTAGACACAAATGATCGCGGCAATCACCTTCATGGCTCCTCAACCGGATTTCACACACTTGATTTTAAATTAAAACAACAAAGTGATCATCAATTAGTTTTATTTACTAAAGATGAAAACAATTCGTGTGATATCACTGTAGCATTTGGAATAAATGAAACTTCACTTAATATTGAATATGATGTTCATACATATATTGATCAAGTAATGAACATGACACAACACACATATTTTAATCTCAGTGGTGAAGATACCATCAAGGATCATGAAATATTAGTACCAGCGGACAAGGTGTGTTTCCTTGATGCATCAGGTGCTCCTGAAAAATTGGTTGATGTAGAAGGTGCATTTGATTTACGCATTAAAACTTTATTAAAAAATAAAATGTTATTAGATGATGCACAATTTGAAATAACAGATAATATTGACCATCCATTTCTCATTGAAGATGGGCACGTCTTATTAGAATCAAAGAAAACAAACCTTGGCGTTTCAATCAGTTCAAGTGCACCATATGTTGTGGTGTACACAGGAAATTACTTGTTAAGCGAGAATGAATTTAAAAATCTAGGTCCTTCTAAGAAACATCAAGCTGTTGCGATTGAACCACAATCTCTACCCAATGATGTTAATTTAGGTCTCGGAAGGCAACAAGTTGTTCGTGCAAACGAGAAATATAATCACAAAATTACATATAAATTCTATGAACTCACATAGATGTACGAACAAGGGCGAACATATTCGCCCTTTTCTATTGACATGTACGCACAACGTGCTATAATTCTAATGTAAGCGTTTCATTAGATAGGAGACCGAAATGAAGAGTAACAAAAATTTGATAATAATCATTACAGCGATCACCTTATCATTAATTGCAGGATGTAGTACAAATATTAATAATTTTGAAACTTCTCCTGGCCCTGAATCAGGACCTGCAAGATATAAAACAACAGGTGTTCATGACCCCTCAATTGTAAAAGGGGAAGATTTTCTGTTCATGGTAGGCTCCCATCTAGATGCAGCAACAACTGAAGATTACATTGACTATACTAAATTTGCATCAGGAGTTCTTAATGGAAACCCTGTAATTCCAAATGTATTAGAAGATATGAAAGAAGCACTTGAATGGGCTCAAACGGACACATTTTGGGCTGGTGATATTATCCAAATGAAAGATGGAAAATATTACTTCTATTACTCTGTTTGTGAAGGATCATCTCCTTTATCAGCGATTGGATATGCAGTCTCAGATCATGTTGAAGGTCCCTATGAAAATAAGGGAATCATCATGAAATCAGGTAGACCAGGTAAGCTTCTCAGTTATGAACCCGATCGCAATATTCAATACGATCCAAATGTTCACCCAAACACCATTGACCCCACGTTGTTTTATGATAAAAATAACGAACTATACATGGTTTATGGCTCATACTCTGGTGGTATATTCCTGTTAGAAATGGATGAAAAAACTAAGATGCCAATATCAGGCCAAGGATACGGAATTAAACTCACAGGTGGTAAGCACACACGTATTGAAAACCCTTATATAATTTATGATAAAGATACAGATTATTATTATCTATATATGTCATTTGGTGGTCTAGGTAGTGGACATGGATATCAAACACGTGTTGCACGCTCTAAAGATATTGAAGGTCCTTATCTTGATGCCAAAGGTCAAGACATCAACCTTATTAATAATGAAGTTAGAATGATGTTTGATGATGAAGCCATTAATAAATATGGATACAAACTCATGGGTGATTTAGAGTTTGTGACATCAGATAACAAAAGGATGGGTATAGAATATATTTCTCCTGGTGGTGCATCGGTAATTTTCGATGAAACACTTGAGAAAACAATGTTTGTTTTCCATACACGATTCCCAAGTAAAGGTGAAGGCCATGAATTAAGAACTCATGAAATTTACTTTAATGAATCAGGTTGGCCTGTTGTTGCACCCTTAAGGTATAGTGGTGTATCACATGTTGAAACTACAGATGACATCGAAGGAAACTTCCAATATGTCATTCATAATTTACAAATCATCGGAGATTTGGTGACATCCAAAGCGATCACGATAGATAAAAATAACAATGATTTAAATATTAAACAAAATGGACACTACATCACACTTACAATAAATAATGTTCAATACGAAGGTGTTGCACTCAAACAGTGGGATGTAAGAAAAAAAGCAATGGTTAAGACAATGACACTCCAAGGTGAAGATAATACTGCTTTATGGTTAATAGAAGAATAAGAGGGTAAATATGAGAAAGAAAATTACATACTTATTTCTAGGGTTTATGCTTGTTATATCAGGATTTCAACCCTTAATGGTCGCAGCTGAAGAGCATTCAGTCCAAGATTCAAATTATGAAGCAAATGGATACTACGACTATAAAAATAGCATTAAAGATGCATATCAAGGTGAATCATTATCCTTTGATTTAGATAACATTACAACTGCTCAAGATGATAAAGTCACATTGGGTTATGGCGAAAGTAAAACCTTCACACTTGAAGTTTCAGAAACAGCACACTATGCTGTAAAAATACGTTACCGTATTCCTGATGATAATGTTTTACCTACTTCATTAGAATTTAAAGTAAACGGTGAAATCCTATATAATGAACTTCGAAATACAACGTTTCATAACTTGTGGAAAAGAAGTGACGAAGTAATTTTAGATCGTTATGAAAATGAAATTGTGCCTGGCATCAACCAAGTAGATCAAATTCAAACGACATTCCTTAATGATGGTAGTGGTCGTGAAAGAGAAGCACTTTTAATTCCCTTAAATGAAGGCGTAAACAGTCTTGAAGTAAAAAGTACTGAAGGGAACATAGAAATCTATGAAATTTCATTAGAAAAAGAACAAAAAGAATCATTAAAGACCGATAAAGTGGACACACTTACAGGCAGTCAAAGCATTATCGTTGAAGCAGAAAATCCAAGTCTTCAAAATGACCCATCAACAAGAGCGGGAAGTTGGTTTAACTTAGACCTAACACCTTATGACTCAAAGAAAAAGAAATTAAACTATGTGGATGGTTTATCATTCAAAGACGCGGGACAATTTATTGAATATGAATTTGAAGTTGAAGAAAAAGGGTCCTATCATCTTGGTTTACGTTATCTTCAAGATGCTAAAGTAGATTTCAGTGTCTTTGCGGATATTTACTTAGATGGAGAAATCATTTCTACCTCTACACAAAATTATCAATTGCCTTATGTAGCGAATTTCTCAGATGAAATTTTACATAATGAAGAGGGTAATCTTGTGATTGACCTAGACAAAGGGATACATACATTAAGGGTTAAGCTCAGTATTGATCCACTTCAAGAAATTCTTAACGAAGTTGAAAATATAGTTTCTGAAGTACAACAACTTTCTATCACAATTAAAAATCTTGTAGGAAATGTTGTTGATAAAAATAGAAACTTCGAAATTATTGAATATATTCCTGATGTTGAAGATCAACTGAATGGTTGGGCAGAAAGATTGGATGCAATTTATACACAAGCACAAGAAATGGAAAATACAAATAAGACAATCAGTGCTTTTGCTTCTATAAAAATTGCAGAAGAACAACTGCTCAGTATTGCTTCTAAAAGAAGAGAAATTCATATTCGAGTAAACGAACTTGCGACAGGAACAAACTCAATTACTGCACATTTAGGAACCTTCTTAGAAGGAATGAATAATAA
This sequence comes from uncultured Erysipelothrix sp., assembly GCA_964429205.1. GTDB lineage: Bacteria > Bacillota_I > Bacilli_A > Erysipelotrichales > Erysipelotrichaceae > Erysipelothrix. The sequence continues at coordinate 18,298 of CAYSBB010000011.1, read as the reverse complement.
TGGAATATCCATTGATAAATTCTTCTTCTTCCAAGACAAAAAAGATATACCTAAAAAAGCGAGTCTTATTAAGAAAGTCACAGATGGTACCATTCGTTTCTTTACTTCTTTTGGAAAACAAAACTATTCTGTGAATGATAAAAACAGCGAAAACTTACAAGTTTGGGTAAACCGACCAAGACAGTATGTTGAAATCTTGCAAAATATTATCGATAAAGATTTTACCCCAAAAACGGGAATAAAAGTAGATTTATCCATTATGCCAGATCCAAACAAACTAATTCTCGCAAATGCAGCAGGCAATGCGCCTGATGTAGCATTGGGCGTTAATTATGCATTACCTTTTGACTTAGCGATAAGAAATGCAATTTTAGATTTAACACAGTTTGATGACTTTGATAAAGTCGCAAATCAATATCCAGAAAATTTATTGGTCCCTTCAATGATTGAGGATAAAATCTATGCAATGCCAGAAACGATGAACTTCTATGTCATGTTCTATAGAACAGACGTATTAGATAACATTGGAATGGATCCTTTTGATACGATGGAAGATGTTGTACAAAACCTCCCCATTCTTCACCAACAAGGATTGAATTTCTTCTATCCAACAGCAGGAATGGCTTCCATGAAGATCTTTGCGGGAACCATGCCAATCATTTATCAAAATGGTGGTAAATTCTATGGAGATAATATTCATAGAACTGAATTAAACTCAAAAGAAACCATTGAAGGTTTTAAGAAATTAACAGACTTATTTACGATTTACAACATACCTTATGATGTGCCTAGTTTCTATCAACAATTTAGAGATGGATCATTACCTGTAGGGATTGCGGATTATGGTGCATACAATATGCTCACAAACGCTGCCCCCGAAATCGCAAACCTTTGGGATATTGCATTGATGCCAGGATATGCCGATGAAAATGGCGAAGTTCAACGCTATTCATCTGGTGGCGCAGAAAGTAGTATCATCTTCTCTGATACAAAGGACAAAGATGCATCATGGGAATTCATGAAATGGTGGTCATCTTCAGACATTCAAACTGAATTTGGGACCACACTACAAACTTCGTTTGGTAAAGAATATATGTGGAATACCGCAAACTTAGATTCATTTTCTAAGTTACCATGGAAAACACAACATAAAGAAGTCATTCTTGCACAAGCAGAATGGATTGAAGAAGTTCCAAGAGTATTGGGAACCTATATGTTAGAGCGCGAGCTCAGTAATGCATACAACTCAGTTGTGTTAGATGGACAAGATTTAAGACGTGCAATTGACTTAGCAACAAAACGTATCAACCGTGAAACAAATCGAAAGCTCGAGGAGTTTGGGTATATTAAAGATGGTGTGATTGTTGAAGAATATATAACACCAAGCTTGGATGGAGGAAAGAGATAAAATGAAAAAGAATAAATCAACATTTTGGTATCTGTTTCCTTATGTCTTATTGTTTCTAATATTTATTGTAATTCCTGTTGTTACAGCAATTGGACTTTCATTTACTAACTTTAACACAATTGAATTCCCTTCATTTGTAGGGTTTCTAAACTATATAAATTTGTTAACTCAAGATGATATATTCATGCAATATGTGCTGCCCAACACTGTAGTCTTCGCACTCATTGTTGGACCAGGTGGTTATATACTTGGATTTTTATTAGCATGGGTATTGGCACAGTTACCCAAACTACCGCGTACGATTCTCTCCTTAATCTTTTATTCTCCTTCCATGACGGCAGGCGTTACGATGACGGTAGTTTGGACAGTACTGTTCAGTGGTAACCAGTCTGGTTATGTTAACAACATACTGATGAATTTGGGATTTCTTAAAGAACCCATCATTTGGTTACAAGATGTTCGATACATTATGCCAATCATGATGCTTGTTGCATTATGGAGTAGTATGGGTGTTGGTTTTCTTGCCATGATGGCAGGGGTTCTTAACATTGATCGTGAACTCTATGAAGCAGGCGCCATTGATGGTATTAAAAATAGATTTCAAGAATTAATTTATATTACAATTCCAGCAATGAAACCTCAAATGTTATTTGGTGCTGTTATGGCCATCGTAAATACATTTGCGAATGGGATGATTGGTGTACAACTAACCGGCGCAAACCCAACTCCAGGTTATGCAGGGCAATTAATTGTAAACCATATTGATGACTATGGATTCTTAAGATATGAAATGGGATATGCCGCAGCAGTATCGGTTATACTACTAGGTATTATTTATATCTTTAGTTACTTTGCTAAGAAATTATTCAGTGAAAGGTAGGTGTAAAAATGGCGTTGAAAAAAGTGGGTGCAAACCCAGAAAAATTTGATAAATCACAGCTTAAATTCTATGTTATTTTGGCACCGTTTGTAGCATTCATGCTCTTACCGATTATCTTTATATTTAACCATGCATTTAAACCCATGGATGAGCTATTTGCTTATCCACCAAAATTCTTTGTACAAAAACCAAGTTTCTCAAACTTTAGAAATCTATTTAGAGAATCTCAAATCAGCAGCATTCCGTTAAGCCGTTATATCTTTAACAGTTTGGTCGTAACGATTGTTGTACTTCTACTGGCTATCTTAATTTCTACGATGGCAGGTTATATACTTTCTAAAAAGAAGTTTAAAGGTAAAAATATACTCTTGGAAATAAATAACATCGCATTGATGTTTGTGCCAACAGCTGTCACAATTCCAAGATACTTAGTGATTGAGACTTTAGGTTTACAAGACACATTCCTAGCCCATATACTACCCTTACTTGTTATGCCAGTTGCACTATTTTTGGTAAAACAATTTATTGATCAAGTGCCAGATGCCTTGATTGAAGCAGCGGTCATTGATGGGGCGACAGAATTTCAAATTTATCGACGTATTATTGTTCCTTTGATTAAACCGGCCATTGCAACAGTGACAATCCTTGCATTCCAAATGGTTTGGAATAACTTAGAAACATCACAACTCTTTATGACCAGTGACTCACTTAGAACCCTTGCGTTTTATATGAGTACACTTGCATCAAACACGAATGTTGTGGCTGGACAAGGTGTTGCGGCAGCCGCCTCACTCATCATGTTTGTGCCAAACCTCGTCTTATTCATTATTCTACAAAGCAACGTCATGAGCATGATGTCTCATTCAGGAATTAAGTAGGTGAAATGATGAAAAAGATAAAAAAAATACTGCTACCAACGATCGCAATCTATTTACTCACAATGTTATTTGCAACACCCGTTGAAGCAGAAGTTCCATATAAAACATTTACAATTGATGGAAATAAAGACTATACAGAAACACAAACAGCTTATCTTCCTAAGGGGCGTCTCATTCAATTTGGTGAAAACCTATTAGACCAACCAGAAGACTTGAAAATTTATAAAAATAAGCTTTATATCGCAGATACTTCAAATTCAAGAATTATCATCAGTGATATCAAAGGAACTGAAGCCAAAACAATTGGAGAAGGCATTTTAAGAAAACCAGCTGGTTTGGATGTTGTAAATGATTCAATTTATGTTGCGGATGAAGGTTTGGGTCAAGTGATTCAATTTAACCTTGAAGGTGAAGTTGTCCATACATTTGATAGACCTACTCATCCTTCGTTTGGAAAAACATCTCCTTTTACACCCATTAAAGTCACTGTAGATGATCGTGAAAATGTCTATGTGATTTCTCGTGGTAACAGTAATGGAATGATTCAATTAAATAAAAACACCAATAACGAATTTCTTGGGTATTTCTCACCCAATATGACAAGCATCAGTTTTCTTACAAGCTTTAGAAAACTCATCTTTACTGAAGAACAGCTCAGTAGAATGCTGAATATTATTCCAAATAGTCCTGTGAATCTCACCATGGATGATGAAGGATTAATCTATACAGTAACACCTCAAGATAACAATAATGTTCTAAAGAAATTGAATATGGCTGGGAGAAATATCATCTCAAGTTATGTTCAAGATCGTCAAATGAGCAGTGTCTCTGTTGGACCCTATGAAAACATTTTTACTTTATCAAGTAATGGTTATATTTATGAATTCAACCGAGAAGGAAACTTACTCTTTGTGTTTGGTGGTAAAGATGCTGGACAGCAAAGATTGGGACTCTTCTCATCAGCTTCAGCCATTGATGTTGATGAAAATAATACAATCTATGTTTTAGATAAAAATAAAGGTGAAATTCAAATCTTTGAAAGTACTGAATTCTCTGAGAAAGTACATGAAGCCTTAATTTTATACCAAGATGGAAACTACATCGAAAGTAAAGAAATTTGGGAAGAAGTACTTAAAGTTAACAGTTTGTTTGACTTTGCGAACTTAGGAATGGGTGAAGCTTACTTTAAAGAAGAAGACTATGCGAATGCCTTAAAATCTTATGAATTATCACGTAATATCCCAGGCTATTCCGATGCATTTTGGGAACTGAGAAACGTTCAGATACGTGAGAATGTCTTAGGTTTTATGGGTGTAGTCTTAGGACTCTTTATATTTGTAAAAGGCTTTAAATTTATTAATAAAAAATGGCCCATTAAAAAATACAATCAAATTAAAGATAAAATTAAAAACAATAAACTCTATCAAGAACTCTCATTTGCGACATACTTTATGAAGCATCCAATTGATGGATCATATGGTATTAAACGAGAAAACAAAACAAGTAACGTATCCGCCACAATTCTAGCAGCTATTGCGCTAATTATTTGGGTGATGTCAAAATACTTTACAGGATTTATCTTCTCAAATGTTAAAGCAGGAGAATATACAGTTTTAAGCGATATGGTTATCGCGGTGGTAGCCTTTGTCTTTGTTGCATCGGCCACATATCTTGTGTCGACAATTAATGATGGTGAATCAAAATATAAAGAACTGGTTCATGGATTCGTATATTCATTAACGCCATTCATATTCTTACAACCCATCGTTGTCTTTGTTTCAAATTACTTAACATTGAACGAAGCATTTGTAATGCAATTTTCAAAAGTTATCATTCTTGCTTGGGTATTAACGTTATTATTTGTGGCAATTAAAGAACTCAATAACTACGAAAATAAAGAAACCATTAAGATTATCTTATTAAGTATCTTTACAATCTTTATTGGAATTCTGATCATCTTTGTATTGTACTTATTAGTAAGTCAGTTATTATCATTTATTCAAGCAGTATTCAGAGAGGCGGTGTATCGAATTGAAAGGAAATAAAAATATCAAAGAGCATTTACGCATTATTATTTTTGCACTCTTTGTTGTAATCCTAACCGTATATCTTGGTATTGATACCCTCTCAAAACCACAAAAAGGCGGTGGCGGTGCACAAATCGTCGTACCTGATGTGACTGAACCTGATGACACTGAGCCAGATGATGAAGTCAGTGAAGACGACGAAATTATTGATGATGACGTAGTCGTAGACCCTTCAATGCCAGATGTTGATCCAGATCAAACAATTGGTACCGTATTTAAAGAAAATCGTACAGAGTTTGTGAATGAGTCAGTTGATGAAATTGATGGTCATAAAAAAATTGTTTCCAGTGATTCATACGATTTATATCTCAAAGAGGAAAATCTATCCATCATTTTGAGAAACAAAGTATCAGGCGCTGTAATTTATTCAACGGTTGAAAAGCCAGATAAAACGAATGAAAAGTGGAGCAACTTCGTGAAAAGTGGTGTGGTCATTGAGTATCTACAAGATACCAACATCGTATACTATCAAGCCGATATGTATTCAGAAAACCCAAACACAAAAGTTACTTTAAATGCTAATGGATTCAGTGCACATGTGCAGTATCCTTCATTGGAGTTTGAATACAAACTGGAAGTGTCATTGAAAGATGACGTTCTTACAACACACATTCCCAAAGATTCAATTATTGAAAAAAGCGATAAGTATAAAGTCGCAAACGTCTATGTATACCCCATGATGGGCTATACAAAGATGGATGAAGTCTCAGGATACATGTTTGTGCCTGATGGTTCTGGATCACTCATACATTATGAAGATCATAAAGGACAATTCAAACAACCGTTTAATCAAATGATTTATGGATCTAACATTGGCGTCGATGATAATCATGTACTTTCACTCTTCAATGGGATGAAAACTGTGAATGAAAATACAGGAATCCTTATGCCAGTCTTTGGATCAATTCATGAAGATAAAAATATTGGGTTTGTAGGCATTATCAATCAAGGTGATGAAAGTGCCAGATTGTATGCTTATCCAAATGGTGCAGTAACACCTTACAACTGGATTACGCCTAGCTTTGTATATCGACAATTCTATAACCAATTGACCAGTGCAACAACAGGTACCATGGTTATCAGACAAAAAGAACTTAATAATTTTGATATTGAAATTGAGTATCATCTCTTGTCTGATGAAAGTGCAAGTTATGTAGGTATGGCACAAAGCTATCGCGAATATCTTGAAGATCACAATTTGATTTCTCAAAAAGATACTGATTATAGTATGCGTGTTGATTTCTTAGGTACTGAGGTTAAAAGTGGTTTATTGAAAAAACAAAACGTAACCATGACAACTTTTGAAGACATGAAAGAAATTCTTGAAACACTTAAATCAAATGGCGTGAAGAATACATTATCAACCCTAAAAGGATGGCAGGATGGTGGTCCATATACAAAACTACCTGCGAAAAACTTTAATACTGCCAATAACTTAGGTGACATCGATGTGTTAAAATCACTGGACCAATCACAACAAGTATCACTTGAAACAGATTTACTGAGATATAATCCTTCAACAAATAGTTTAAACTCTGCAACACTTGTGAAGAAGTTAAACAAAAGAACTTATGAAGAAGAAATCTATGGAAAAGTGTACAAGAAGTATAACTATATTGTTCCTGAAGAAAGTCTCAGTAATGCAGAAGATATTTTGAAACAATATACCTCAAAAGGTTTTGACTCACTCTCAATCACAGGTGTTGGTGAAACACTCTTCTCATACTTAAATAAAAACAAGCCTTATGATCGCATTCATACAGCTTCTGTTTATACATCAATCTTTGAAAAATTAAATGAAGCAAATATGAACATCACCGCAAAAACACCTCATGCAATTTACTGGAATTATGTGGATAAGCTCAGCGACATTCAGGTTGATTCATCCAATTATGTATTTACAGGTGAAGAAGTACCGTTTCTACCTATTGTATTGAAATCATACATGCCTATGTATGCACCATACACAAACTTTAATGCAAACCATGAAGCGTATGTATTGAATATGATTGAATATGGTACATTTCCGTCATTCATTATCACAGGGGCTTCAGCATCTGAATTACAACTAACAAATTCATCTGAACTATACAGTACTCAATTTGATTTGTATAAAGATCAAATTATTAAATACAACGAAATATTTGAAAGCATCGATCAAGTCACAAATGGACAACGTATCATCAATCATGAACGTGTAGATGATGTGGTTGTTGTGTCATACGAAAATGATGTAAAAATCGTATTAAACTATGGTGATGATGCCTCAAGTTATGAGGGACATCAAATACAAGCAATGGATTATGAGGTGATTGTGCCATGAAAAAGAAAAGAAAATTAAAAATAAATCCTGGGCTTTTGTTTATATCACCTTGGCTCATTGGATTTATGTTACTGGTATTATGGCCTTTAATTCAATCGTTTTACTTTAGTTTAAATACCATTCGTTTAAGACCAACAGGTCGAGTATACATGTTTGTTGGATTAAAAAACTTTAGGGATGTTTGGCTTAAAGATATGTTCTTTGTGCAAGAACTCTTGTCTTTCTTAATCAGTACAATCTTAAGGGTTCCCGTTATTATCGTGTTCTCCTTAATCATTGCATTGCTTTTAAATCAAGATTTGAAGTTCAAAGGTTTACTTCGTGTTATCTTCTTTATGCCCGTGATCATCTCAAGTGGTCCGGTTATGAATCAATTGATTCAAGAAGGCGCAACTTCGATTCCCATTGTTGATATGAATGCATTAAACACGATTATCAACTCAGCACTGCCAACGTGGCTTGCGACACCCTTTATGGGTTTATTCTCGGAAATCATCGTTGTACTTTGGTATTCGGGGGTACAAATTCTGATCTTCATTGCTGCACTTCAAAAAGTCGATAGTAGCCTTTATGAAGCCGCTAAGATGGACGGTGCTTCAAAGTGGGAATCATTTTGGAAGATTACACTGCCAACACTGAAACCTATGATCTTACTTAATGCAATTTATACACTCGTAATTTTATCAAATAATGCTCAAAATAATATTATTGAACTTATTTATATCAATATGTTCTCAGCAACACGTGGTTATGGTTTTGCTTCTGCGATGGCTTGGATGTATACAGTAATCGTTCTATTAATGATTGGTGCTACATTCCTAATCCTCAAAGATAACCCCGCCTATACTACAAAGAAAAAGAAAGTAAAGAAGGTAAAAAAACAAAGAAATTTCAAATTTATCTTTCCTAGAAAGGAGCGAACATTATGACACAACACACTTTACAAAAGTCAGATAGAAACAAATTTGATGCATTCAAATTAAAGTTTCGTCGCTTCCTCTTTGGGACAGCACAAGATGCTGGTGCGTTTAATAAGTTTATTTCATACGCACTCTTAATCAGTATTGGCTTTGTATATATATACCCTTTACTTCATATGATTGTAACCAGTTTTAAATCACTGGATGATCTATTGGATATTTCAGTTAACTGGATACCAACAAGTTTCTATTTATTTAATTACCAACAAGTCTTTAGTGTTATGAAACTAAAAGAAGGTCTCTTTGGAAGTATTATGATTTCCTTAGTACCAACACTCATTCAACTTGTTGTGACATGTTTGGTTGGATATGGTTTTGCGACTTATGAATTTAAGTTTAAGAAGACATTAATGTTCTTCCTTCTCTTCAGTTTCGTAATTCCACCACAAATCCTTATGATGCCCACATATGTGCTTTACAATGACTTAGGAATTTTAGGATCATTGAATGCATTTATCGTACCGGCACTTTTAGGACAAGGGATAAAAAGTCCAATCTTTATCTTGATATTTTATCAATTTTTCAAGCAAACTCCCAAATCACTCTACGAAGCAGCGAGAGTGGATGGGGCAGGTGAGTGGCGCATCTTTTATAAAGTTGCATTACCGATGGCACTGCCTGCAATCGTAATTGTGTTTCTATTCTCATTTGTTTGGTATTGGAATGAAACATATTTAGTGAATTTATACATCGGATCAGTTGCAGGAAAGGGGGTCAAGTGGACCACAATACTAATTCAATTACAACTGTTCAAATCAAGTTATGAACAGATGTACCCGGTTGCGTTAAATATTAACACACCCAATAAGTGGAACGAAGGGGTATCAATGGCAGGAACTGTAATCAGTATCTTACCATTACTTATTACTTACTTCTTCTTACAAAGATACTTCGTTGAAAGTGTCGACAATTCAGGAATTACTGGAGAGTAAAAGAAAGGAATATTATATTTAATATGAAAAAACTTATAGCAATTTTAGCAGTTGTCCTACTCATTACCGGATGTGGTAAAAAAGACGGTGGCACAACAGATAATGGTGGCTTTGATGAGCTACCAGAAATGACAACAGAGGAAATCACACTTCGTGTTGCAACTTGGCAACAACCAAGTTTAAAAGAAGCATTAAAAGATGCTTTTGAAGCAAAATATGAAAACATTACCATTGAGTTTGTTGAAGTAGACGAAGGCGCATGGATGGATAGCCTTACAAACTTAGCATCAGCAGGAAACTTCCCAGATGTATTTTGGTATCAAGCAGACGTTGACGTTCCAATCCGTAATGGATGGCTTGGTGATTTAACACCTTACTGGAATGCTGACCCTGAAACAGAAACAGTTTTAGAAACACTTAAAGATCAAGGTGTATTCCCAATGGTTGATGGTACAAAGAAAAAACTTGCTGCAGCATCAGCATACCAACCTTTCACAGTTTTCTTAGATGAAAACTTATTCAAACGTTTCAACGTTGATATGCCTTCAACAGATTGGACTTGGTCAGAAATGATTGAACTTCAAAAAGAAATGACCATACCAGAATCAGGAATCTTCGGATACAACACTTATACATTACCACTCACCATGTCACCCATCGTTAATGGCGATGCAGTCGGTGAATTTGGATGGGATGGCGAATCATATGATTTAACAGGATACTGGGCAGAAGCAATTCAACAACATGCTGATTACATCCAGCAAGGTGTCCATGCTCCATTCTTTGATACAGATGAAGCTGAAGCAGCATTTGGCGATCGCTTACTATGGGCTGCAAGCTCAGGCCGTATTGCAATGCAACTTGACGCATGGTGGACAAAGACATTATTCTCAACACCAGAATTCGTAGATAAAGGTATGAAATGGGTTCCATACTCAGTACCAAAAGGTGACAATGCTTCAACATTAAACAAACCAGCATTTGTTGACTTTGGTTCAATCTCACCATCATCAGATCACCCACGTGAAGCTTATGAAGTACTTAAATTCTTCGGTTGGGGACAAGAAGGTACAGCTGTTAAACTAGAACACTTCAAAAATGCAGTTCTTGAAAATGGCGATAAAGAATTCCCATTCCCAGATGGATTACCACTTGTAAACGATACAGCACTGTGGGATGAAGTTTATGCACAAATTGAAACAAAACTAACAGAAGATGGCAATGGCGATCAAGCAAGCTACTATAAAGCATTCTTAGACAATGCTAAATTCCCAGTACCACTAGGTGGTGCATCACAGCCAGGATTCCAAACATTCCTTATCGAACAATACTTCGAAGGTGAATATGGAAACGTAGAAGCTGAAGTTAATGCAGGAAACTTAAGAGCTGCTGACATTGCGAAAGATTTAACAGACAAAATTAATGAAATTCGTGAAGAAACTTTAGCAGAACTCTTTGACTAATTTTTACAAAGCACTAAGGGGCACAATTCACTTGTGTCCCTTATTTTTAAGAAAGTAGGATCAAAATGAATCAATCAACAATTGGAACACATGACCCAACGATATTATTTGATGAAAAAACAAATCACTATTACATGTATTCAACCGATACGGAACTTGACGGTACAATCACAAAAGGAATTCAAATACGTAAATCAAAAGATGGTGTGAACTGGGAATATCTTTCAACAGCATTCAACGGTATTCCAGAGTCAGTATATGAATACACAAATCCATCAAATTTATGGGCTCCTGATGTGATTAAACATGATGATCAATACTTAATGTACTACAGTGCCTCAATTTTTGGCACCAACAAATCTTGTATCAATCTTGCGACGGCACCCACGCCTGAAGGACCATGGGTTGATAGAGGACTTGTTATTAAGACAAATCCTAACGTAGACAAACAAAATGCAATTGATGCTAATGTTTTCTTTGATAGAGATGAAAAAATGTGGATGGTTTATGGTTCATTTTTCTCAGGAATTTATGTTGTAGAAATGGATCCAAAGACCTATCTCATTAAAAGTAAAGATGATATTGGAACCTGTATTGCAAGACGCACACTGAATGTAGAAGGCGCTATCGAAGGACCATTTATTTACTACCATAAAGACTTAGATATGTATTATCTATTTACGTCATATGATTTCTTACATAATACATATAACATCAGAGTCGCCGCATCTAAAAATGTGCAAGGTCCTTATTTAGATATAGCGGGAAATACAATGTTTGGTGCATTTGAAATGCCTCACAGTAATGGCAGTAAAATCCTGGGCTCTTATCACATCGATATTGAACCTTATTATATTTCTATCGGACATAACTCAATCTTAGATGTACAAGGAAAACAATATTTGGTTGCACATGCAAGGTTAAACGGACATCCTCACAAACATTATCTTTTTAAACGAGAACTGATTTGGTTGGACAATGGTTGGCCAGTACCTGCATTTGGTGAAGTGATAAAACAAAATCAAGCATTTGATTATGATAAAGAATATGAACTTGTATTTTTTGATAAAACTAACAATCAAATTGCCAAAGCTCAAAACACAAAACTAAACCCACGATGGAAAATGATAAGTTATACAACTTGTGTTGATCAAAAACACGAAGTACTTGGCATTTCTGGAATTGATGAAAATAATCAAATTTTCTTTGGTTACCAAAAAGGAGCGAAACAGTGAAAAAAATACTTATATTACTCATTATCTTGTTGGGGTTAACGTCCTGTGCAAGCAGTTCAAATAAAGTAGAAAAACCTGAAACTAACAGGTGGGATACAACTCCAAATAAAAACGTTGGAATTCACGATCCATCTATCTTTGTAGACACTAAAGATGGCAAAAAGACATATTATATATTTGGAACACACATATCACAAGCTAAGAGTAAAGATCTTACAAATTGGGAAATTCCAAAGAGAAATAATGGTTACGTAAATATGGGCCAAAATGTTATTTATGGCAATACCATAGAAAATTTAAAAGAAACATTTGAATGGGCAGGCTACGATGATGCAGACTCAAAAAACGGTTTTAATTTATGGGCCCCTGATGTCATTTATAATGAAGATTATGAATGGAAAGATGGTACTAAAGGTGCATTTATGTATTACTACAGTGCTTCTTCCACATGGCGAAGATCAGCCATCGGATTTATGGTTTCACCAGATGTTGAAGGACCTTATACTTACGGCGATACCATTGTTTATTCTGGGTTTACGAAAGAAGATTCAACAGATGGCAGTGACCGTAATATCAATTACGTAAATACGCACTTACCTAAATTAATTAAAAATAAACAAGTTGAAAGTTTCAATGATAAATGGGTCAGAAAGTTAGGAAAAGAGTACAATACAGACTATGCTCCCAATGCTTTAGATCCTGCTTTAATTGAAGATACAGACGGAAAATTATGGATGGTTTATGGATCGTGGTCAGGTGGTATTTACTTGCTTGAATTAGACAAAGCGACAGGTAATCCTATTTACCCATTTGAAGATGGGCAAACAGAAGATGGCCGTCACATTGATCGATATTTTGGTATCAAACTGGCGGGTGGGTTCCATCAATCTGGGGAAGGCCCATATCTTGTTTATAGTAAAGAAACGGATCATTACTATTTATACGTGACGTATGGCGGCTTAGCTGCAGATGGTGGCTATAACATGCGTGTCTTTAGATCAAAAGATATTACAGGTCCATATGTTGATGCCAGAGGCAATCGTCCTTTATTTGCACAAAGTGATCGTAATGACAACTACGGTTTAAAAGTCATGGGTAATTACCAATTAGATGGGATGAACACTGGTTATAAATCTGCGGGTCATAACTCGGCTTTAATGGAAGATGATGGGAATTATCTCATTTTTCATACTCGTTTTAACAATCGTGGTGAGGCATTTGAACTTAAAGTTCATAAGATGGCATTTAACGAAGACTTATGGCCAGTTGTATATCCTTATGCTTATGATGTGAATTTAACACTAGAAAATTCAATAGAAAAAGGGGAAATACCAGGTACATATGACTTTGTAAATCATGGTACACATACATCAGGCAATATGTTAGAAACAAACACCATTACTTTAAATCAAGATGGAACGATCAGTGGTGATGTGCTTGGAAATTACAAAGTAGAAAATCAAAATATTACGATGACACTAGAAGATACAGTCTATAAAGGTATAATCGATGTTCAAAAAATAAACAATACAAGAGAAAAAATAATATTCACTTTAGTCGGTGAAAACAATCAAACTATATTCGGAAGCAAGGAGAGGTAATGTGGAAACGTTAACATTTAAAAATGCACCTAAAGGGTGGAACAGTTGGGATTGCTATGGTGCATCAGTTACAGAGGAAGAAGTACTTTTAAATGCTGAATTAATGCGTGATGAATTATTAGAATATGGTTGGGATACTGTAGTCGTAGATATTCAATGGTATGAACCGACTGCAGATTCATCTTTCTACCATAAGTTTACAGAATTAGATATGGATGAATATTCACGTCTAATACCTTCTGTGAATCGCTTTCCAAGCGCTAAAGATGGCCAAGGATTTAAAGCTTTAGGCGAGAAAATTCATGCGATGGGTCTCAAATTTGGGATTCACATTATGCGTGGGATTCCAAGACAAGCAGTTCATCAAAATACACCAATAAAAGACAGTACTTATACGGCACGAGAAATTGCAAGCGCAAACTCAATTGCCCCTTGGAATACTGATATGTATGGACTTGATCCAGACCATCCAGGTTCACAAGTTTACTATGATTCACTCTTTGAGCTTTATGCAAGCTGGGGTGTTGATTATATCAAGGTAGATGATATCGCAGATTCAAAACTTTATGGCACACATTTAGATGAAATTAAAATGATACATAAAGCCATTAAAAATTCAGGCAGACCCATGGTACTCAGTTTATCACCTGGACCTGCAAACATTGAGTATGCAGAGGAATTCCAAGAGTATGCGAACTTATGGCGTATGACAGATGATTACTGGGATATTTGGGAATTGTTATTTGGTATGTTTGAAAGATGTCGCGTTTGGGCGCAATATGTCAAAGAGGGATCATATCCAGATTGTGATATGTTGCCAATGGGTCGTATTGGAATTCGGTCAATTGATGGTGGTGCAACCGATCGTATGACGCGTTTCACCCAAGCTGAACAAAGAACAATGATGACTTTATGGAGTATCTTTGGATCACCTCTAATGTTTGGTGGTGATTTGAGATATAATGATGATTTTACATGGGGTATTTTAAAAGATGAAACTTTAACCCTTATGCATCGAGAAGTTACCTCTAGACGAGAAGTTTCAAATGATGGCACCTTGATTACTTGGGAAGGTATTTCTCAAGAACATCAATATACGGCTATCTTTAATGTTAGCGATTATGAAGTGACTACAACACATCCTGTTGCGGGAAAAATAACCATCGCATCACATGATGTCTGTTTACTTAAAAATGATGAGAAGGTTACTCTATATGGACAATAAACCAAAATATCAAATATTAAAAGATATTATCATTGATGCCATTACACAAGGTGAATTAAAAATTGGAGAGAAACTGCCATCAGAAATAGAACTTCAAACCAAATACGAAGTCAGCCGTCATACAGTTCGAGTAGCGTTGGATCAACTTGAACATGAAGGATTTATAGAAAAAGAACATGGCGTTGGATCTTTTGTGAAACTTGAAAAGAAAGAAAGAAATAAGGCCATAGGTGTTATTACAACCTATATGTCAGACTATATCTTTCCTGAAATCATCCGTGGGATTGAACAAGAATTAACCCAATCGGGATATTCAATGTTGTTGATTAATACCAACAATAATCCACAAACTGAACGCAAAGCACTTCAAATGATGATCGACAATAATGTTGAAGGGATTATTGTTGAACCCACAAAAAGTTCATTTTATAACCAAAATATTGATTTATATTTAGATATTAGAAAACGTGGTATTGCACTAATTAGTATTAACGCTAAAATTGAAGAAATTGATTTACCTTATATTGTTATGGATGATGTGAAAGCAGCTTATACAAATACAATGCACTTAATAGATCATCATCATAAAAATATTGGTGCAATATTTAAGTCTGATGATAAACAAGGCAAAGATCGCCACAAAGGATTTATCACTGCTTTATCAGATCATGGTTTAAGATATGAAAATGATAATGTCATCATGTATACAACGGAAAGTCGCGATACAACACTGCTGGGTCAAGTTGAAAAATTACTGAATCAAAAAAGAGTGACTGCATTAGTTTGTTATAACGATATTATTGCGCTAGAAGTTTTAAACTTATGTGTTGCACAAGGTATTGAAGTACCAAAAGAATTATCAATCGTAAGCTTTGATAACTCAATTCTCAGTATGCTTTCATCCGTGAAAATTACTTCAATTTCCCATCCGCAAATTGCCTTAGGAATCGATGCAGCAAGAGAAATTATGAATATGATAGAAAAACAAGATTACGAATTTAAAGGGATTATGTATCCGGTTAATTTAGATATAAAAGAATCGGTAAAGGAGATATAAAAAATGTTTAAAGATCACTTAATCACGCACTTGAAATTTTATGAATCACTTGAAAACCAACAACATCAACAAGTGAATTGGGTTGGAGAAAATGAAGCAAAATTTGTTGAGGTCCAAGGTAGAAAAGGCCTTAATTTTGATGGTTCAGGTTATGTTCAACTACAAGATAATCTTTTAGAATCTGTGAATGACGAAACAGGTTTTACATTTTCTTCTTGGGTTTATGTTAAAGAAGGAGCCAGTGCTTGGGAAAGAATCTTTGATTTTGGATCAGGAGAAGGAAAGCCCAGCGTATTTTTCACAAGAAACTTTAGAGGAACACTCTCGGGTTTTGGTGATTTGGTTGCGGATGGAAGTAAGCGATATGTTGAAAATAAATGGGTTTATTTAACATACGTATACACACCTACAGATAAAGCTAGAAACAGTTCTGCTGGAGGACGTGTTTATATTGATGGTGAACTTGTTGGGGATGGTCTTATTAACCAAACAACCAGTGGATTATTTGGAAAACTAAAACTATGGACCGCACTTTTTGAAGAAGAAGGTCAATATACACAGAACTATTTGGGACACTCACAATATGCAGCAGACCCCGATTTTAGAGGTGTGTTATCTGATGTTGCACTCTACAACAAAAGCTTGAGTGAATCAGAAATATTATCACTCATGGCAAAGTCACTTGATGATCAAGATATCATCAACATCGCTAAAAATAGAGACCTTGATTTAGGCCTACATGTCATTCATGATGATATGCATTTACCACTTTCACTTTTTGGTGATTTAGTAGATGTTAAATATGAGAGTTCTAATACGAATGCCCTTTCGCATGATGGAAAAGTACAAACAATTGATAAACCAGAGCATGTTACGTTAAAAGTTACACTTTCTAGAAATGATGTAGTTGATGAAACTACACATAGCTTTACAGTGCTTCCTAAATCTTTAGCTGCTTATAAGCTCAAAGTAAAGCCTGATGTAAAAGCTGATGTAAGTGAGATTATGTATGGTTTATTCTATGAAGACATCAACAATGCTGCAGATGGTGGAATTTATGCTGAAATGATTCGAAACCGTTCATTTGAATCCTTTACATTCGATGATTTCCAACCAAATGATAACGTATGTGGTTGTGATGTGGGCAGAACCCATGACCCTTTACAAGGATGGTATGGAGATTTAGATAAAGTTGAAATTAAAACACAAGGTGGTCTAAATGAACATTTAGATCTGGATAAAGGTGTGAATACACATTTTGTAGAAGTTGAAAATGCTACTTTAATCAACAAAGGATATAATGACCAAAACCATTACTGTGCCATGCGATTTGAAGAAAATGAAAATTATGACTTCTCTGTTTGGTTAAAAGGAACTGGAAATCTAAAAGTAACATTAAAAGATGAACATGATGCAAGTATCAGTGAGAGTGTAGTGATCACAAATGATTCAGATGTTTGGCAGCAACACACATCACTTGTGCTAAAATCCAACAAAACTACATTGGGACAAATGACATTTGAAATTGAAGGAAAACTTTCAATTGATAACTTCTCAATGATGCCACAAAATGTTTGGGGTAATGAAAAAGAGAATATCTCAAAAACCGCAAATATGAACTACACAATCAATAAGAATTACCGCATGCGAAAAGATCTTGTTCATGCACTGAAAGATTTAAATCCAAAATTCTTAAGGTTCCCAGGTGGTTGTATCTCTGAAGGTGCCTTTGTGTGGGATAACGTCTTTGATTGGAAACAAACTATCGGTGATGTAGAAGAACGTAAAGAAAACTTTAACCTTTGGGGTTACTCCATGACCATGGGTCTTGGTTACTTTGAGTATTTCCAACTTGCAGAAGACCTGAATGCATACCCTGTACCAGTTATGGCTTGTGGTGTACTGTGTCAAGCGCGCTCGGACTATGCAGCACCTGCAGGTGGAAGACTGCGTGATTACTATATTAGTAATTTTACAGATCTTATCGATTTTGCAATCAGCATGGATTTCGAAAACAATGTTTGGGCTCAAAAACGTAAGGAACTGGGCCATGAAGCACCCTTTGATTTAAAATACTTGGGTGTTGGAAATGAAAACTGGGGCGATGAGTTCTTCGCAAACTTTGAAATTTTTAATTATGAAATTGAAAAACACATGAAAACACACTACCCAGATCATGAACTACATATTATATCTACTGTGGGTGCACAAGCTGATGATGATGCATTC
>CAYSBB010000010.1:8441-22837 GCA_964429205.1 uncultured Erysipelothrix sp. | reverse complement strand
GCACGCGCAAAAGCCAAGAGTTGTTTTTGACCTGTTGAAAATGCCTCCCCTTTTTCGATCACTTCATGTTCATATTTGCCATCAAGTTTCTCAATAAATGAATCTGCCTTCACAAACTCACAGGCTGCTTTTATTTGTGCATCAGTAATATCTAGATTATGAAGTCTAATATTATGATTCACACTTCCAAAGTATATAAAGGGCTCTTGTAAAACAAGTCCCATGGTATCCCTTAAATTCTCAATTGGATAATCTTTCAGTGAGACATCATCAATCAGGACATCCCCTTCAAAGTATTCATAAAAACGCATGAGCACATTGATTAATGAGCTCTTGCCACTACCTGTATGGCCTACAATTGCTAAAGTTTCACCTGGATTAATTTTAAATGACACATCTTTTAAGACTTCGTGTTTGCCATCATAGGAAAAGGATAAGTTTTTAAATTCAATTTTAGCGTTTTGTACTTTCGCATTCGCGTTTGGGTTTTGTTGGGGGGTGATTTCTGTATGGTCCATAATCGTATAGACGCGATCTGCCGCTACGATGGCTTCTTGATAAATCGATAAGCGATCCATGATCTGAAACATTGGGTCAAACATACGATAAATTAGTTCCACAAAGGCCATCACAGTTCCCACAGATACTAAGTCATTTCCCAGTGATTCAATCCCTGATAAATACATGATTAATGCAAGCGCAAGTGCTGTAAGGATATGGATAATGGGTGATAATAGTAAGCCGTTAATTTTCATATTCATCATTGATGCCTCATAATACTCATCATTTAAATCAGAGAATTCTGAAATCATGCGTTTTTGTTGGTTGAACTCTTGAATGATTTTCATTCCTGAGATACTTTCTGAAAGACGTGTATTGATTTGTGAATTCTTTTCTCTTGTTTTTTGATAGTATGGGGTACTGATCTTTTGGTATAAAAACATAAAGAAAATCGCAATAGGAATAAATAACATGCTATAAAAAGCGAGCTTTGCGTTGAGTCTAAACATCACAAACACAATCCCCACAAGCATCATCACGTTAATTAAAATAACACTGATTACATTCACAAACATATCTTGAATGGCTTCTGTATCATTACTTACGCGGCTCACCGTACTCCCAACTGGAGTTTGGTCAAAATAACGCATTCCCATGGTCTGAAGTTTGGTAAATAAATCATTACGCAAAGTTTGCGTTATCCGATTTCCAATTTTATGAAATGTATAGGTACTGATGTAATTAAAAAATGTATATAAAAGGTTTGTGAGAATAAATAATGCAATATAACCTAAAATCTTCGACATCACAAAAACTTCCTTCAAGATATAAGCATCCACAAGATGTCTTTGAATTAAAGGCGCAATCAAATCAAACACCACCGCAAAAAGCGCAAAGAGAAAGCCAAGTGCTAAAGATGATTTATATTTCATTAAGACTTTTAATAAACGTTTTAAAACTTGGAGTTGTTTATTCATTGGGAGTTGTTTAAGCGTTTTTTCCATCTTGTGTCCCCTTTTCAAACTCTTGTTGGTTATAAATCATGGCATACCAGCCATTTTCTTTAATTAGTGATTCATGATTTCCACGTTCTATAATTTCACCATCATCAAGGACTAAAATAAGATCTGCATGTTTAAGCGCACTCAAACGATGCGCCAAAATAATATTGGTCATATTTTGGCGTTTCTCTTTTAAACTCTTTAAGATGGCCGCTTCAGTTTTGGCATCTACCGCTGAGAGTGAGTCATCTAAAATAAGAATGTTTGCGTGCATTAAAAGGGCACGCGCAATGGAGACTCTTTGTCTTTGTCCCCCAGATAAAGAGACACCACGTTCACCCATCATTGTGTCATAACCCAAATCAAATTCCATGATGTCATCATGAACACCTGCAATTTTTGCAGCTTCAATAACTTCTTCAAGTGAAGCTTTGGGATTTCCAAAACGAATGTTATCTAAAATTGACATCGAGAATAAGAAATTATCTTGTGGCACATAGGCAAGGGCTTGTCTTAAATGATGAAGGTTAATATCTTTAATATTTTTTTCATCATAATAAATAGAACCTTTGTAATCATCGTATTCACGTAATAAAAGCTTAATCAAAGTACTTTTACCGCTGCCCGTTTTTCCAACGATGCCTAGTGTCTGTCCTTCTTTTAAATCAAACTGAATTGACTTTAAAGCAATTTCTGAGACATCAGGATAACTGAAACTTTCGATATTAAAATGAAGATCTCCTTTAAAACTATCTAACGATACTTTATCAAAGTTCACGATGTCTTCTTCAATCTCTAAGAGTTTCTCAATACGATCAAAAGAAGCGTTTCCTCTTTCAATCGTATTAAATAGAAATCCAATCGCCATCATGGGCCAAATTAAAATATGTACATAAGACACAAAAGTACTGAGCTTTCCTGTTGTGAGTTCGCCATTTTTAATTAAAATGATCCCCACAATTAAAATTAAAACATAACTAAGCGTAATGACAGTCATCACTAAAGGATTGAATAACGTATCATACTTTGTGACCGTCATATATTTTTGATAAACATTTTCTGTTTCTTCTTTAAAGCTTTTAATCTCTTCGTTTTCTTGACCAAATGTTTTTGTAACTTTGATTCCAGAAATACTTTCATGGATCTTATTATTGAGTCCTGAAAAAGAAGCCTGAGATTCAGAAAATGCTTTATGAAGTTTCTTTCCTAAAATCCTGGCACCAATAATCATAATGGGCATCGGTAAAAGCGCAAAAAGTGTCATTTTCCAAGAAATCGTGAAGATCATGGCGATAAGCACAAAAGTACCAGTTAAAAGCGCATCCGCAAATTGTAAGACACCATTTCCTGCAACCCTTTGAATCGCCTTAATGTCGTTTGTGGCATGAGCCATTAAGTCACCCGTTCTAAAGTCCTGAAAAAAGTTGGGTGACATTTTGGTAAAGTGTTCAAATAATCGAAGACGCATTTTTCTTTCAAGTCTGAAAGATGTCCCAAAGATATAAACGCGCCAAAGATATCTTGCACCATAAACAAATAATGCAATCAGTATTAAACTGCCAATATTTAAAAGTAAAGTCGTTTTGGTTAATTCTTTTGAAATCATGGCATCAATGATGTTACCCATAATTCTGGGTGGAATTAAATCAAGAAAAGCAATGATCCCAAGGGATGTAATCCCAATGATATAAGACCACTTTTCTTCTTTAATAAACCACCCTATGCGACTGAATATTTTCATAATTTTCCCCTTTATAAACGAAAAAAAGAGCATGACTGCTCTTTTTTAATAACAAGTATAAGATTATTTTCTTAGTCCTAGACGTGTAATTAACTCACGATAACGATTGACATCTTCTTTACGTAAGTATGCAAGTAAGTTACGACGACGTCCAACTTTCTTTAACAATCCACGGTTTGAGTGATGATCTTTCTTGTGTGTTTTCATGTGCTGTGTTAAACGGTTAATTTCTTCCGTTAAAACTGCAACTTGAACTTCCACAGAACCTGTATCATTTTCTTTACGAGCGAAATCATTCATGATTGCTTGTTTTTCTTCTTTTGTTAACATAATTTTCCTCACCTTTCTTTAAGTCCTTCATAACCGCGCGAGCCGTTTGAGGTACGCACTGCCCAGTTATCAAGCCAATACATAATATCACACTCTAAGTTGAATCACAACCAAAATGTTTAATAAATTATATGCTATAATAAATGAAGAAAAGAGGTATAAAAAGATGAAAATTGCATGGATTGGAACAGGCGTTATGGGCGCACCAATGGCTTCTCACCTCGCAAAAGGTGGCCACACAATAAAAGCGTATAATCGTACATTTGAGAAAGCACAAAATCTAGAACCTTTAGTCAGTGCACAAACAAGTATTAAAGATACCGTTGAAGATGCAGATATTGTCTTCACGATTGTTGGATATCCAAAAGATGTTGAAGAAACATTTAATGATATCTTTAAACATGCACCCAAAGGCAGTATCCTTGTGGATATGACCACATCAAGTCCCAGTTTAGCCGCTAAACTGCATACAGAAGGACAAAGCTTAGGATATCACGTCTTGGATGCACCGGTAACAGGCGGCGATCTGGGCGCCATTAACGCCACACTTTCCATTATGGTTGGTGGAGACAAAGATATTTATAATAAAGTTTATCCATTATTTGAACTCATGGGTAAAACCATTAACTATATGGGAGAAGCAGGAAATGGCCAAAACGCCAAACTCGCAAACCAAGCTGCAATTGCAGGTTCCATTGCAGGTGCTGCAGAGGCACTGGCTTATGCAAAACTCAAAAACATTGACCTTACAACCATGTTAGATGTGATTGTTGGAGGCAGTGCCTCATCTTGGCAAGCCGCCAACAATGGTCCTAAGATGATTGAAGATGATAAATCACCAGGATTTTTCATCAAACACTTCTTTAAAGACTTAAACTTAATTCTAGATGAAAAAGAAGACTTAAAACTCGATGTTGTAGAAAATGTCGTGAAGATTTATGACACGCTTATTGAAGCAGGTTATAATGACTTTGGTACTCAAGCCATCTTTGATTACTATCTTGATCAATTGAAATAAAAAAGCGGAAATTTCCGCTTTTTCATTTATCTAAATAATTGTACATAATAATAGATACCGCCTGAATAATAGACAGAACATGTTACATAGTAGTAATCTTTTGATAAGATGGCATCTCTATGACTTGGTGAATCCATGAATCCTATCATGACTTTTTCAACATTAGGGAAACCTTTCGCAATATTTTCACCATAGGCTTCATCATGAACAGTATAAAAAGGCGTCCCATCTGGTCGCTCATGAGACATGACTACAGATATTTCTTTGGCGCGAATTCTTGCGGCTTCTTCAAGTGTTTCATACCAAACATATTCATGAAGGTTTTCTTCTTGTCGGTATTCATTGATTGCCTCAAACATTTCTTTGGCATATAAAATATCGTAGTGGTCTTGGATGATACCGATATTTTGGATTCGCTTGGAAATATCCTTACTCAGCGCAATTCCACCCAATACCAGTAATAAAATTAAAAAAAGACTTAGGATTTTTTTCAACATACGTTTCACCTAAGTCTATTTTATCACATTTTACTGATAAGCTTGTGCTTTTAAAACATTCATTCTTTCAAATGCAAGCTCACTGAGTTCTACACCCTTTAACTTATTATACGTTTCTTTGAAAATGGGTGCATCAAAGTAAACATTCATTTCTTTTTGTGATTCATCAAAGCTTTCTTTGATGTACATCACCACAATGGGTGCTTCAGCTTTTCTTAACATTGAAAAGATGCCATCTTTAAAGGGTAACATATCCTTTTGATAAGAACGCGTGCCTTCTGGAAAGGCTAAAATAGAATGCCCTTCTTTAGAATCTTTAACCGCTTCTTTTAGAATGGTTAAACTTTTCCTTGCATCATCACGATCCAGTGGATAAGACTTGCTCATCTTCATAAAGGTTCCGGTCACAATATTTTCAAAGAGTTCCTTTTTCGCAATGAAACGAAAAGGTTGATCAATTGAAGAAAGTGTCACAAAAATATCATTTTGTGATTGATGGTTACACACAAAGATATAGTGTTCATCATTGTTTGGCACAAATCCATGTCTTTTGATACGAATGCGTCTGAAACCAAAATAGTGTTTTGGATACATCTTCATCTCTTTGTATATCTTTTCTGGTGTGCCATATCTTCTTAAAAACTGTGATCTAATCCAATAAAAGGGTAACACTAAGATTGTGATAAACATATTAAACTTCGCCATTTAAAATCACCACCGCCATTGCATAATCTTCATCATGAGAAATTGAAACATTGCCAAGTGATGCAACTGGCTTTCCCAATTCATCTTTCAATACTTCATAATCTTTAAAATCTGTCTCGCCAATCCCTGTACCTTTGGCTTTACTGAATGCTTCTTTTGCGGCATAACGACCAGATAAGAATTCTAATTTTCTTTGGTCAGTATTAAGTGCATCATAAAGTGCACGTTCTTTATCAGTTAAGATACGGTTTAAAAACGTCTCGTTATCAAGATGTTTTTTAAGTCTTGGCATGTAAACCAAATCACACCCCAACTGCAAATTTGAGTGTCCCACTGGCTACAACTTTCCCTTTAACTAAGGCTTTTGCCTGTGCAATGCCTACAGGCCCTTTAATTTTTTCAAGTTCAACATGGAGTTCCATTTGATCTCCTGGAATGACTTGTTGTCTAAATTTCACTTTATCCATACCCGCAAAAAAGGCAATTTTACCTTTGAACTCATCACGACTTAAAAGTACAATCGCACCAGCTTGTGCTAAAGATTCCATAATTAAGACTCCAGGATAAACATGTTTTTGTGGAAAATGTCCCATGAATTGCATTTCATTGGCTGAAACATTTTTAATCGCAACAATGCTTGTTTCTGACATTTCCTTGACCGCATCCACCAATAAAAATGGGTAACGATGGGGAATAATTTCTTGGATTTGATTACTATTTAATAACATTTTATTCACCATACTTTCTGAAGAGAATAATGGCATTGTGTCCCCCAAAGCCCAGTGAGTTACTCATCGCAACCTGTACATCATGTTTGATGGCTTTATTGGGAACAACATCTAAATCACATGCTTCATCCACTGTTTCGTAGTTAATAGTGGGTGGAATGATGCTTTTTTCAATGGTTTTAATTGTAAGGACTGCTTCAATACCGCCCGTACCACCTAAAGCATGTCCATGCATGGATTTTGTGGATGATACTTTTAATGCTTTCGCATGATCTTCAAAGACATCTTTAATCGCTTGAGTTTCAAACTTATCGTTTAAAGGTGTTGAAGTTCCATGTGCATTAATATAATCAACATCAGTGGGTTTAATGTTTGCATCTTGAAGTGCTTGTTTCATCGCACGGGTTGCCCCTTCACCTGATGGCGCCGTGATGTGATAAGCATCTGATGTAGAACCATAACCAATCACTTCTGCATAAATTTTTGCGTTACGATTTAAAGCATGTTCCAGTGATTCTAAGATTAATATCCCTGCCCCTTCTCCAAGCACAAAACCATTACGGTTTTTATCAAATGGACGTGATGCAATGTGTGGGTTTTCTTCTGTGGATAGGGCTGATAAAGCATTGAATCCTGCAAGTGTATAAGGATTGACACCAGCTTCAGTCCCCCCTGCAATCATGACTTCTGCATAACCATGTTGAATATGTCTGAATGCATCACCAATTGCATGAGTCCCTGCAGCACAGGCTGTTGTGACAGCGGTACTGTGGTTTTTTGCATCCGCTGCAATCGCAACATTACCACTGGCCATATTTGGAATGATCATTGGGATAAACATCGGTGGAATTTTTCCATAGCCACCTTTAAATGCGCGGTTTAAATCTTTCGCAAATGTTTGCATACCACCCATTCCTGTACCCAAAATCACACCCAACTCATAAGGGTCATGATTTTCATCAAGTCCTGCATCTTTTAATGCTTCTAAAGATGCATAAACAGCATATTGAGAAAATAAGTCTTGACGTCGAATATCACGTCTACTTAAGTATTTTTCTGCATCAAAGTCTTTGACTTGTGCTGCAATTTTAACTTTTAAATCTGATGTATCAAATGATTCAACATTTTCAACACAATTTTTTCCGTCAATGGCATTTTGGTATGCTTCATTGACATCGTTTCCTAACGGACTGACAATTCCAAGTCCAGTCACAACAACGCGTTTTCTCATAAGACCATTCCTCCACATACATTCAGTGTTTGACCTGTAATATAGGCCGCTTTATCTGATACTAAAAACGATACAGCATTCGCAATATCTTGAACTTCTCCAAGTTTACCCAGCGCAATATTATCTTTAATATTTTGTGTAATGCCTTCTCCCAAACTTTGAGTCATATCTGTTTGAATAAAGCCAGGTGCCACACAGTTTACACGGATGTTTCTTGGCGCAAATTCTTTTGCGAGTGATTTACTAAAGCCAATAAGTCCTGCTTTACTTGCGGCGTAGTTTGCTTGTCCAACATTTCCAATGAGTCCAATGACTGATGTAATGTTGACAATGGATCCTTCTTTACTTCTTAAAAGTTGTCTAGAAAAAGCTTTAACCATATTAAAAGGCCCTTTTAAGTTAACATCTAAAACAGATGAAAACTCTTTTTCATCCATTCTCAAAATCAGGTTATCTTTAACAATCCCTGCATTATTGACAAGAACAGAGATAATGCCAAATTCATTTTTGAGTGATTCCGCAAAATCTTGAACTTTTTCAAAGTTTGAAGCGTCCACTTGTTTTAATTTGAAGTTTTCACTTTCAAGTTTTTCAATGAGGCTTGGATCATAATCACTGACATAAGTTCCCACCACAAAATAACCATCTTTTTCAAGTTGTTTTGAAATGGCAAGACCAATACCTTTTGTTGCACCTGTTACAACAGCTATTTTTCTATCCATGAAAGACACTCCTTTAATGTTTCTTGATCGTATACATTGAATGTATCAATCTCTTTATTGATTTCCCTAACAAATTTTACAATCGTATTTTTTGGACCCACCTCGATTATTGTATCCACACCTTCATCAAGCATCTTTTGAATGGAATCTGCCATTAAGGTAGGTTCTGAGATTTGGCGTGACAATGTATCCGCAAAGTTATCATCTTGAATCTTTGCTTCTACGTTGTTGATGAAAGGTACTTTTGGTTTTAAAAAGTTAAGAGGTGCTATAATTTCTTTTAGTTTCTTGGTTTCATCTTTTAATAAAGACATGTGTGATACGGTCGATACCTTCAGCATTAAAGCACGAATTTTTTGTGCTTTTAAATCTTGGACCACTGCATCCAGTTCATCTTTTTTACCACCAATCACAATTTGTGATGGTGTGTTGACATTACATACTTCAATATTTGTGCCTTTTAGTGCATCTTCAATACTTTGTCTGTCAGTACGAACACACGCTGCCATGGCGGTTTCAAAAGGTTCAAAAGCTTGAGACATCAGGCGTGCACGTTTTTGAATCACTTGTAGGGCTTGTTTAAAATCTAAGATTTCAGCACTGACTAAAGCGTTATATTCTCCCAGTGAAAGACCTGCCACCATATCAGGGGTAATCCCTTTTTCTTTAAGAACTGTATCCAGTACAACACCCAGTGTAAAGAGTGCAGGCTGCGTGTATTCTGTTTGGTGAAGTTTTTCTTCATCCAAGTTTAAAACATCATATCCAAGTATTTCTTGAGCTTCTAAATAAAGCGCTTTTGCGGATGGATATGTTTCAGCGAGATCCTTCCCCATATAAAGAAATTGCTGACCTTGGCCAGCAAAAATAAATCCGATTTTCATTACTTGTTGTTTTCGATATAAGCTACAATGTCGCCCACCGTATTAAGCTCAAGAATATCTTCAGTTGGGACTTCTACATCGAGTTCATCTTCAAGTTCCATGACAATTTCCATCACTGCGATTGAATCTGCATCCAAATCTTCCATGATGTTCGCGTCATCTTTTACTTGTTCAAGTTCTAAATCTAAAATATCTGCAATAATTTTTTTAACTGTTTCGTTCATTTTAATGTCTCCTTTTTACTTTGACTATCAAACTATAGTAATTTTTAATGCCTTTGTCAAGCCCACTCTATATAACTTGTGCCATAACTTAAACCACCACCAAAGGCGATCATGATGATTTTCATACCTGGCTTGAGTAAGTTTTGTTGGTTCGCTTCATCCAATAAGAGGGGCACACTGGCTGAAGAAGTATTTCCAACACGATCTACGTTGATTAAGAATTTATCCATATCAAGTCTTAATAGTTTTGCACCTGTTTCTATGATTCTTTGGTTGGCTTGATGGGCAATGATGTAATCAATCTCAGATAAGTCAAGATTGTTTTTTTCTAAAATCTCTAAGACACCATTTCTCAAAGCACTTACCGCAAACTTAAACACTTCACGACCACTCATTTTAAAATATGGATTTTTGAGCTTCTCTCTTTTCACAAACGGATTGTGAAAATCACTGGAACTGGGAAGTGTGAGTGATGCATCTTTATCAGAGATACTGTGGATGATGGAATCAAAGGCATTGGTTTCATCATGTTCTAAAACTACAGCCCCTGCAGCGTCTCCAAACAAGATCGCAGTACTACGGTCTTCAAAATCTAAGACGCGTGAATTGAAATCTACGCCAATCACTAAGATGCGCTTATAAATCCCTGATTTGATAAACGCCCTTGCAGTGTGGAGTGTAAATAAAAACCCAGAACATGCCGCATTAATATCAAATGCAGGAATAGACGCTTCAATACCCAGGTGATGCCTTACACTTGAGGCAACGGTTGGAATAAGATCATCTGGTGTATAAGTACCCACTAAGATACAATCAATACTTTCTTTATCAATGCCTTCTAAAGCTTTTTTAGACGCTTCAAGTGCCATATGAACGGATGAAGTATCTTCAAAGTAGCGTGAAGCAATGCCTGTTCGTTGTTGGATCCATGCATCATTGGTATCCATAATCTTTTCTAAATCAAAGTTTGTGACTTTGGTTTTTGGGATGTATGATCCTGTACTAAGAATTTTGGCGCTCATGAATCACTTCACCCATCTTTCTAAATTTATCCTCACGCATTTTTTGTATGCGTCCTGGTTTTAATTTGTTGTATTTCATCAGTGTACTGATGAGTGTTCGTTTAATCTTATTCATTGTGTCTTCATTTTCTTCGAAGATACGATCAATGATTCCCAAACGTTTTAAATCATGGCTGGTAATTTTCATCATCCCTGCCACTTCTTTTGCCTTGGAAGCATCTTTAAATAAAATAGACGCAAAACCTTCTGGTGAAAGAATGGAATAGATTGCGTTTTCAAGCATCCATACTTCATTACTTACGGCTAAGGCTAAAGCCCCACCACTACCTGCTTCACCCAAGATGATCGCAAAGGTTGGCACTGTAAGTTCCATCATTTGAAGTAAGTTTTGCGCAATGGCTTCACCCTGTCCTCTTTCTTCAGCACCCAGTCCTGGATAGGCACCTGGTGTATCAATAAAGGTAATGATGGGTCGGTTAAACTTCTCAGCTTGTTTCATAAGACGCAGTGCTTTACGATATCCTTCAGGATGAACCATCCCAAAGTTACGTTTGATGTTTTCTTCTGTACTTTTGCCCTTCACAATCCCAATGACGGTACACGGAAGCTTATTGAGCATCCCAAGTCCCCCCACAACTGCCCCATCATCACCATAATAACGGTCCCCATGAAGTTCAATGAAATCATTGAAGATGTGGTTGATATAATCAAGTGCGTTGGGTCTTTCCTTATCACGTGCCATTAAAACACGATCCCAAGGGGTTAGGGTTTGTTTAATTTGATTTTGAAGATGCACAAGACTTTGTTCGAGTTCTCTTGTTTCAACACCCTCTTTTTTAAGGGCTTTGATTTCTTCTTCTAATACTTTTAATCTTTCTTTCATGCTATCACTCCATGATAATCTAACAGTAAGGATAGTGTTTGTTTGAGGTTATCTCGAGATACAATTTTATCAATGAATCCTTTTTCGAGTAAAAACTCAGCACTTTGAAATCCTTCTGGAAGATCTTCTTGAATCGTTTGTGCAATGACACGGGGTCCTGCAAATCCGATTAAAGCTTTTGGTTCTGCCAAGATGATATCACCAAGACTTGCAAAGCTGGCCGTCACACCACCGGTTGTGGGGTCAGTTAAACAAGAGATGTATAAGCCCCCTTGTTTTTGAAACTTACCCACAGCACCACTGGTTTTTGCCATTTGCATTAAGCTCATCATACCTTCTTGCATTCTGGCACCTCCTGATGCCGCAAAAAGGATGACTGGTTTTTTCTGTTTTGTAGCACGCTCAAAGGCGCGTGTAATTTTTTCGCCCACTACAGTTCCCATAGATCCCATCATAAAATCTGGATCCATAATGACCGCAATGACGGATTTGTTGTAAATCTTTGCTTCTGCACACACAACCGCATCATAAACGCCCAAACTTTCTGATAAGTTTTCTAATTTCTCATCGTAGTTGGGGAAATTAAGTGGGTTGACTGATTTCACAATGTGATTAAATACGTGAAATTCATCAAACACAAGTTTTGCGCGTTGCACAATGTGCATGCGTAAGTGATGGCCACATTGATCACATACGCGGTGATTTTGATTTAGCTTAATCGCATCCAGAGTCGCATCACATTTGGGACATTTTTCATATAAACCATCTGGTATTTCAATTCTTTTATTTAAGAAATCAAAACCTTTCAGTTCATTTACTTTTTGTTTTTTATCTTTAATATTTTTTAACACATTCTCACCTATCCTCTAACATACTTTGAATTAAGGATGTATCGTAACGATGATCTAAGAATTTTTCATTGAGTAAAACTTCCAGTAAGAAATCAACATTGGTATCAATCCCATCAATATCAAGCTCTTCTAAAGCACGAATGCTTTTCTCAATGACTTCATCACGCGTTTTAGCATGTAAGATAACTTTTGCGATCATCGAATCATAAAATGGTAAAACCGTATAGCCTGAATAGATAAAGGAATCAATTCTGACACCATACCCACCAGGAAAGTGGACACTTGTGAGAGGACCACTGCTGGGTCTGAAGTTATCATATGGATTTTCAGCTGTAATTCTCAGTTCCATCGCAACACCTTGTGCGACCAAATCTTCTTGTTTGAAGCTTAATCTTTTTCCTTGAGCAATCCCAAGTTGTTCTTTGATTAAATCAACCCCTGATATCATTTCACTGATGGGGTGTTCTACTTGGATTCTTGTATTCATTTCAATAAAGTAAAAGTTTTCTTGGTTATCCATAATATATTCCATGGTGCCACATGATTCATAACCAACTTCTTTTGCCGCTTTAACGCTGACTTCATAGAGTTTGTTTTTAGTTTCTTGACTTAAGTTTGTACAAGGTGCTTCTTCAATCATTTTTTGATTGTTTCTTTGAACAGAACATTCCCTTTCAAAGACATGTGCAACATTACCATATTTATCTGCGACAATTTGTACTTCAATATGGCGTGGTTTCTCAACAAACTTTTCTATATAAACGTCGCCATTTCCAAAAGCCATCTTGGCTTCTTGAACCGCTTGTAAATAGAGATGTTCTAAATCCTTCTCTTCATAACATAAGCGCATCCCACGTCCCCCACCGCCAGCGCTGGCTTTAATGAGCAGTGGATAACCAATGTGTTTTGCGTTTTCAAAAGCTTCATTGACATCTTTAACTAAACCTTTAGAACCTGGCACGGTTGGAACGCCTGCTTTTTTCATGGTTTGGCGTGCTTTGTCTTTATCACCCATCAATTCAATCAGTGACGATGAAGGACCAATAAATTCAATCCCCATTCTTTCACATGCACGCGCAAAGTCTGCATTTTCACTTAAAAATCCATAACCTGGATGAATGGCATGGGCGCCACTGTTGACGCACGCTTGTAAGATGGCATTTTGATTGAGATATGAATTAGACAGATGATGATCACCAATACAAATGGCTTCATCTGCTAAAAGGACATGCAGCGAATCCTTATCTACACTTGAATAAACAGCCACAGTGCTTAAGTTGAGTTCACGACATGCTCTAATAATACGAACCGCAATTTCACCACGGTTCGCAATTAATATTTTTTGAATCATACAATCTTAAATAACGGTTGATCAAATGAAACCGCGTCTCCATCTTTGACCAAGATTTCTTCAATGACACCAGAAGTTGTGGCTTTAATTTCATTCATAACTTTCATGGCTTCAATGATACATAAGATATCTCCGCTTTCTACATGCATCCCTTTTGAAACAAATGCGGGTTTATCTGGTGATGGTTTACTGTAAAAAACACCGACCAAGGGTGCATTGATTGTGTTCTCTAAAAAGGCTTCAGGAGCCACCGTTTTTTCTGTTACGGGCATCGCAACATTTTGTACCACGGGTGCATGACTCGCTTTTTTGAGCTTCACTTCGAATTGATCGTTTTTATATTCTAAGACTTCTAAGTCTGATTTTTCTAAAATTTCTATTAATTTTTGAATGTCTTTCATTTAATACAAACCTCCTGTAAAATTAGTTTGATATTCAAAGTAAATCATACTATAATGAATATTACAAGTCAAAAGGAGATTTTTTTATATGAAAAACAAAGCACTCATTAGAGACAATATTTTATTAAACGTAAATCCAGAAGGTTTAAAAACACAACTAGAAAATGATATTAACAGTTTAAACAAAAAAGAAAACATTACAGATGAAAGCATCAACGTCTTGGTCATCGGCGGCAGTTCAGGCTATGGTCTTGCGAGTCGTATCGCATTAAAAGAAAAAGCCAACGCACACATTGTGAACGTCAG
>CAYSBB010000010.1:6573-8341 GCA_964429205.1 uncultured Erysipelothrix sp. | reverse complement strand
ATATTCATTCCAACCATGGCCCTTTATGCCAGTGCTTTATTTAAAGTGATGAAAGAAAACAACACACACGAAACAATTGTTGAACACAAATATCGTTTATTTAAAGACTATGTATTTACAGGTGAAGAAAGTGCAACCATTCCTTTAGATCAATATGAAATGGATCCTATAGTTCAAGATAAAGTCAAAGTACTCCTAGAAGATTTAAATGATGATAACTTCAAAGATCGTGTCGATTTTGAAAACTTTAAGAAAGAATTCGTAGCATTAAATGGATTTTAAACATTATCAAGAAATTGATTCAACCAATGAAGAAGCAAAACGTATTTATAAAGAACATACTTTACCTTTATGTATCAGTGCCAGCGCACAAACAAAAGGCAAAGGACGCTTTGGTAAGTCGTTTCATTCACCCACTGATAAAGGACTTTATTTTTCTTTAGTCTTAGACTTAGACATCAGCATTCAAAAACTTCAAACTTTAAACATTGAAATTGGTGTACTTGTTTCTAAAACACTCAATACCATGTATGACATTCAAACAGAAGCTGTTTTTCCCAATGATGTTTATGCAGATGATAAGAAACTTTGTGGTATTTTAACTGAAGCCATTTATGATCAAAAAAATGAACGTTATGAGTGTGTAATTGTGGGGGTTGGACTCAACGTATTTGAAAGTGAATTTCCAGAAGAACTCTTGGGTAAAGTCACTTCCCTACAAAAACTCACCAACAAAGCACTGAATCTTGATGTGCTTAAAGAAACACTGTGTAAAAAAATACTTAAGTATTTATCGGAGGCTTTATGAAAACAAAACAATTAACCCATGCAGCACTGGCGGCAGGATTCATCACAGTTGCGGCGCAAATTGTGATTCCTTTGGGACTGGTCCCTTTTACATTACAAGTTTTTGCGTTATATTTAATTTCATTTATTTATGATTTTAAAACAGCCCTACTCAGTGTTGTTTTATATCAAGTGATGGGATTTATTGGACTGCCTGTTTTTAATAACTTTCAATCCGGTTTCTTCACCCCCACCATTGGCTTTGTGTTTGGTTTTTCAGGTGTTGTACTCATCAATAACATCTTCAAAGATAAACTGCCCTACCCAATTCCTTTTATCCTCTCATCACTCTATTTATACACATTAGGCCTACTTGGACTACACCTTGTTTTATATTTTGGTTTTCAAAACACATTAAAACTATCAGATAGCATCATCAAATATGCTTTAGTCTTTATCCCAAGTGATTTTATTGCCTATACACTGGCACACAAGATTTACCAAAAAGTATCTTCCAATTTGAAAGTTCAGACACATACGTTATAATACCTTTAGGTGATACTGTGAAAACATTTCTTAAAGAGATACAATTAAACGAAACCATCATTTTAAACTATGATGAAAGTGATGAAATCAGTAAAGCCGTTTTTAAGCGGCTTTTTACTTTGCATGAAACATTTCAAAAACAAGGTATTGATGATACCATTTTTAAAGCATCGATTGGTGATTTAGAGAATAGGTTCTTAAAAAACTTAAAAAATAAAGGCTTCTTAACCTTAGAAGAAAGAGACATGAAATGGGTGAACATGATTTTAGATTTTAAAATCTTTAAATTGGGTTCCCTTCGCTTTCAAGTTTTCCCCATGGACTATCAAGAGATAGAACGTGAATCCTTTGATGAAATGCTTCTAAACCAAAAAACTAAAGAAATCTTTTATGAAACAAGACCCCTCATCAACATGCATATTGAAAAAGATACGGA
>CAYSBB010000010.1:5321-6473 GCA_964429205.1 uncultured Erysipelothrix sp. | reverse complement strand
GCATTACCAAAGGTATATGTGAATGAAGAATCAATCCGTTTAGAAGTAGAAGCTTATGAAACTTATGATCCAAAAGAACTCTTCAAAGAATATGTTGATTCAAGTACTAAAATGTTTATTAAAACAAATTTAGGTTGGAAAGAAACATCGCTTGATACAGAACTACGTGTTGAAGATGAAACATTTGTGAAGCTCTTATCAAAAGATACCGTCGTAAAGTCTAAAGAAATTACATTTGAGTTGGTAGGCGTTGATACAACACCACCACAAATTACTTTACACAGTGAAGACATTCAAATTGAAGGTGGATCCAATTTAAAAAATTATATTGATTTTGAAGTCATGGACAAACGTTTTGGAGAATACAATTTTGAGCTAAAAAAACCAGATGTTGATTTTATCGCAATGGAAATCGGTACCTTCGAGTATACCATAACAGCCACAGACTTAAGTGGCAATGAATCAAGTCTTACATTTGATTTTGAGGTAATCCCTTATACAATTTCTCAAGAAGAAGCTGAAAGAAACGATCTATGGGTCAACAAAGCCAGACGTTTTGCGGAAGATTTTGAACCTGAGATGTTTGATATTCCTGAAGGTTACTATTACCCTCATGAAGGCATGTATTTCATGTTACGTGAAGAAGCACTCGAAGATTACATAGCAATGGTTGATACCTTAAAAGAAGAAACAGGACTATGGATGTATGTCCGTAATGCATACAGACCATACCAACAACAAAAAACCATCTATAACAACTACGTTGCGCAAGATGGTGAAGAAGAAGCAAACCGCTACTCTGCAAGACCGGGTCATTCAGAACATCAATCTGGATTAACAATGGATGTGAGAACAGATGAATATAACTACGATGACTTTGGAAAATCAGAAGCCTATACATGGGTTAAAGACAATGCCCATCGCTTTGGCTATATCATCCGTTATCCTGAAGGTAAAGAAGAGATCACAAAATACATGCCAGAAGCATGGCACTTACGTTATGTGGGTGAAGAAATCGCAACTTACCTTTATAAAAATGATTTAACATTTGATGAATACAAAATTCAAAACAAGACATAAAAACTCGATATAATTCGAGTTTTTTTCTTATTCCTGAACCATTGCGATGATTTCCATCATTAAAGGTGTGAT
>CAYSBB010000010.1:0-5221 GCA_964429205.1 uncultured Erysipelothrix sp. | reverse complement strand
GCAATATCATAATCACTACATGCCACTAAAATAATTTCATCGTCAAACATCTTTTGAAGTAAAAGTTCTGGATGAGGTTCAACATCAACACAAAATCCCAGTTTTGCATGTCCTGTTAAAACACGACTGATCGTAGTTTCAGAGTTTGTAGGATAAATATTAAATGAAAACTTCGGATAGTCGCGTTTTAAATCACAAATAAACTGTGGTAACACATAGTTTGCGATCACAGGACATGCACTGATTTCAAGACTTTCTCGATTGTATTTCCAGTCCGTAATTTCATCACTGACATATTCATACATATCTGTTACTTTCAGTGTGAATTTATAAAAGATTTCTCCAGCTTCAGTCACCTTAATCCCACGGTTTGTGCGTTCAATGAGTCTGACACCCATTTCCTCCTCTAAACTTTGCAGTTTTTTTGTGGCTGCAGGCTGAGAGATGTGTGAAATTTTCGCGGCTTGTGAGATCGTGCCTTGTTCAACAATATCTTTAAATAATATAATTTGATCTATTTGCATCGTGTTTCCCCCTTTTATATTTGGGACATGATTTCTTTTTTCATGGCAATGAAATCTTGTTCTAAATATACAGTATCATAATTTTTGCTTTGATAAAACTTTGGATGGTATTCATTGATGATTTTTCCAGGACTGCTGGACATGACATAAATCTTTGTAGCAAGCATCAGTGCTTCTTCTATGTCATGGGTAATCATCAAGACGGTCAGTTTTTTATCACACCATAAATCATGAATGAGCTTTTGCATATTTTTTCGAGTCAGTGTATCCAGTGCACCCAAAGGTTCATCCAAAAGAATGACTTCTGGATCATTAATTAAAGTACGTGCTAATGAAACACGCTGTTTCATACCTCCTGAAATCTCAAATGTTTTATGTTTGGCATAATCACTCAAATGGACATCTTTTAAAATACGTTCTGTATTGATTTCAATCTCTTTTTTATCCATCTTACGTGCTTTCATACCATAAGCAATATTTTGTGAAACATTAAGCCATGGATAAAGCGTGTTATCTTGTGAAATGACAGCACGGGTATGATTGGGCTGTGTAATGGGGGTATCATGCATAAGAATCTCCCCTTCACTGAGTGTTTCATAACCTGCAATCATATTTAAAAGGGTTGTCTTGCCACATCCTGAAGGCCCAATAATCACCACAAATTCTTGTGGGTTGATGGTCATGTTGACATCTTTTAAGGCAACCGTTCTTTGACTTCCAGTAAATTCTTTTTTGACATTTTTTACTTCAATCATTGATCCATCACCGCTTCAATATAAGATGTATTCACAAATGCACGAATGGCATCTTTATCTAAAGGTTTATCAATAAAACCTTGGTCATACCAAAACTGTGATGTTTCATAAAATATATCAATGAAGTCGTGAGACATAAATCTATCACTGATGAGATCTTCCTTTGATATCCACTGAGAACCCTTGAGTTGTGTTTCAGTAAGATTTGTATCAATCCCTAAATATGTCGCAGCATCACTCACTACTTTATCGAAGTCATTTTTTCTAAGTTTGTATGCTTTATCTAAACATTCAATAAATTTCAGTAATGCATCTTCATGATCTTTAGCAAACTCTTGATGCACAAGACCAATGTTGGTGGTCATTAACCCTTCATCAGCCAAATCTTTACTGGTTACTAAAACATGGCCTTCATCTTTTATGGCAGAAAGAGTGGGTTCCCAAGTATAAGCGGCATCCAAATCACCGCGCTTCCATGCGGCGACAATTTCAGCTGTTTCCATGTTTAAAAGTGTCACATCTTTGGGAGACATATGATGTTTTTCAAGCGTTTTTAATAAACTCAAGTGAGATGTAGAGCTGAAGATGGTGGCAATTTTCTTACCTTTTAAATCTTCGACCGATTGAATATTTTTATCACGTGTAATCAACGCTTCTGTTTCACCAATCACATCATGGATCCAAAAGAGTTCTACCGGTAAGTTTCTTGATAAAGCCACCACACCATTTGTAAAACCCATTTCTGCAATATCTAAAGCACCTGATGCGAACGCTTGATTCATGGCAACACCTGAATCAAAGAAGCGAAATTCTACATCCAGTCCCAATTTTTCAAATTCATCTTCGATCCATTTGTTTTGAATTGCAATAACTGTATCATTTGGAACACGAATAATCCCTACCATGACTTTCTTTTGAGACTCATTTGTGGCACATGCACTGAGCATGAGCATGACAATTAAAATCCATAGTTTTTTCATTAGAGTTTTCCTTTCCAAAATATAAATCTTTGATTAAAGTGATCAATACCAAAATCTAGTAAAACACCTGTTGTACCCATTACAAAGATTACCGCAACGACAACATCTGTCTTAAGATAATTATAAGCATCCATCACAATCCATCCAAGACCTGATGTCGCCGCAATCATTTCAGCTGACGCCAGTGTTGTATACGCTACACTAACTGCGGTTTTAATCCCTGTCATGATGCCTGGTAAACTGGCTGGAAGGATGACTGTTTTAAATATATGCAAATTTGATGCGCCTAAAGATTTGGCGCTGAGAATATACTTCTCATTAACACCCAACACAGCACTTGTAGTTGCGACGTAAATGGGCGCAAAGGCTGCAAGAAATAGAAGCATCACTTTTGAGTCTTCATCAATACTGAGCCACATAATAAGCAGCACATAGTATGACAAAGGTGGTAAGGGTTTATAAAAGTTTATGAACGGTTCAATTGTGATGCGAAACCCTTCATAATAACCACTGATTAAGCCCAGTGGTAATCCAACCAGGATTGCAAAGAATACAGCTTTAAATAAACGAATCATGCTGATACTGAAGTGACTCATAAAACTGATGCCATTGTATCCATTTTGAAGTAAGTTATTTAGAGCAGTGATTGCTTGAGTTGGGGTTGGCATAAGACTTTGTTGGTTGGTGAAGATCTGCCACATTAAAAGTAAAAATAAACCAAAGAGTAGGGGTAATGTTCGTTTTTTTACCACAGGGTCCTCCTTTTCAAGAAAAATATAGACACAAGTCACCTTGTGTCTAATGAAGCTTATTCTGATGCTTTCTCAAATACAAATTTTTGGAAGGTGTTTCCTAAGATACCACCCACAATCAGTGCAAGTAAGAAAACCCAACCTGAAAGTGACATTTGTGCAACCGGTGTATAAAGTGCACCTGCGTTACAACCTTGTGACATACGTGTTCCAAAGCCCATTACAATACCACCTAAAGCAAATAGGAACCATTGGAATTTAGGGACATGGAAGAAGTTTTTCGCTGTTTTACTCATTTGAGCACTTGTGAGCAGGTAAACATATGCGCCAATCGCAATACCCATGTTTTGAACACCGATACCATTTGCGAAAATTGATCCTGTAAAGAACTCTGCGCCTTTACCAGTATAAGCACCCAATGTTTCAGCTTTAACGCCCACTAACATTAAGACTTTAGCAGTCCAGTTTCCAAATGGACCTGATGCACCCCAACCACCTTTTGTGGCTGCAAACATCGTTAAGAAGAGTGCTGAGATAATGATACCACCTGTAAAGACTGACCATGCATTGACGAACAGTTTATCGTAAATGTATGAAACTAGCGCTTTTTTCTCTGTAGGAAGTGTTTGTTTTGCTTCTTCTTCAACACGTTTCTCTGATGGAACAAATCCTAAAGTCCCTTTTTCTTTACGGTATGCTTCATATTTAAATGATGCAATAATCACAACTAAGGCAATGATTCCTGTTACTAAGATGCCACCTAAGTACATTATCACAGGTGATCCTTTAAAGAGATCTGGGAAGAATACGCCATTTTTTCCACCAACTGAAATCCAGCTGTTTTGGACCCATGGTTTTGTATCCATTGGCATACCCAGTACAACACCCAATCCAAAGAAGAACATGGTGATGATTGCTTTTGGCGCTTCAGCTGCTAAGTCCGACATAATACCAGAAGCACAGCATGATGATAAAGCCATACCGAAACCAAACATCAGTCCACCAAGAAGCAGTCCCATATTAATAGGTTTAATACCTGCTGCAAAAGCTTGAACAAGTTCACCTTCTGCATTAGGTGTTTGAACATTAAATACTAAGAATCCTGCAACACCCACGGCTGTTAAGAAAAACATCATCGCCATGGCACGCATTAATTTTGTTGATCCTGTATTATAAGCACGATTTACTGAACCTGCAAATCCTGTGTAGGCTCTGGCAAACACATAACCCAAGCTCATCCCCATTGCAAGTCTGAAGACAAGCATTGGCGATTCTAATTTAGCATTTCCTAAAGCAAGTGCACCAAATAAAAGCACAAACCCTAAGACTATTTCTACATAATTTCTTTTCTTTTCCACTTTTTAAATTTCCTCTTTCTAGTTAAAATTATAAGCTGTCACAATTTTATCGCGACCCGTAACTTGATCTGTATAATATTCATATTCTGAAATTCCTAAGAATGAACCTGAGATGTTATAAACTTCAGTGTAACCACGTTGAAGTAGTGCACGCGTCATGTTATAACTTCTTTGTCCTGATCTACAGTGTAGATAAACTGGTTTGTCTTTTGGAATCTCATCAAGTCTTTCTCTAAATTGACTTAATGGAATATTGATTGAATTGACTAAGTGTCCTGCCTTAAATTCATCTTCTTCACGAACATCCACAATGACTGCACCACTTTCAACTAAGCTTCTTACTTGTGATACAGGTACTTGATTATATTCTTCATTAAGAATATTAATCGCAACTAAAGCTGCCATATTAACAACATCTTTTGCGGTTCCATAGGATGGTGAATATGCTAGTTCTAAATCCGCAAGATCATAAATGGTTCCTTCCATACTAATCATGGTTGCGATAACATCAATACGTTTGTCTGCATTTCCTTTACCGATTGCTTGAGCACCCAAGATTTTTCCTGTAGGATATTCAAAGATTAACTTGAAGAATAGGTTGTTTGCATCGGGCATTAAACCTACTTTATCATTAGGAATGATATAAACTTGACGATAATCGATTTGATTCTCTAGACACATTCTTTCATTTAGCCCAGTTGATGCAACAGCATAATCAAAGACTTGAAGAACACCTGATCCAATCACACCTCTATTTTGAACAATGCGTCCAAACATATGGTCTGCTGCAGCACGTGCTTGACGTTGTGCAGGGCCAGCCATGGTTAAGCGTGTTTTCTTACGTGTTAAACG
>CAYSBB010000009.1:0-24271 GCA_964429205.1 uncultured Erysipelothrix sp. | reverse complement strand
TGGGTGTTCTTAGCATCCATTAAAACCAATGCGGAGTTCTATGGTAATCCTTGGGCCTTACCTAAAGGGTTTCACTGGCAAAACTTTGTGGAAGCATTCAATAAAGCCAAAATGGGCGATTACTTTATCAACTCAATTATCGTAACCGCAATGGCAATTGGCATCTTGCTTGTTGTAGCTTTACCCGCAGCCTATGTATTAGCGCGTTTCAATTTCAAATCAAAGAAACTTGCGAACATGATGATTATGGCCGGACTCTTTATTAACGTAAACTACATCGTTGTCCCCATCTTCTTGATGTTACTGGATTGGAATAAAAAGGCTAAAGCCCTTTTTGGTTTCGCAAACCTATTCATCAACAACAGACTGATGCTGGCGATTGTTTATGCTGCAACAGCGTTACCTTTTACCATATATTTACTGGTAGGGTATTTCAAAACACTACCACGCGCATTTGAAGAAGCTGCATGGATTGATGGTGCATCACACTTTGAAACGATGACTAAAATTATGATTCCCATGGCGAAACCAAGTATTGTAACGATTATTCTATTCAACTTCCTCTCATTTTGGAATGAATATATTATCGCTTTAACAATCATGCCAGGTGACAAAAAGACATTGCCAGTAGGACTTGTGAACCTACAACAAGCAGCCCGTGGTGCGGCAACACCAGGTCCACTTTATGCAGGACTTGTGATTGTAATGTTACCAACCTTGAT
The DNA here is from genome assembly GCA_964429205.1 of uncultured Erysipelothrix sp. Classification (GTDB taxonomy): domain Bacteria; phylum Bacillota_I; class Bacilli_A; order Erysipelotrichales; family Erysipelotrichaceae; genus Erysipelothrix. Next base: position 23,549 of record CAYSBB010000009.1, on the reverse strand, counting down.
CCTATATATCTTGGTACAAAAACAATTAACAGAAGGGATGACACTTGGAGGTATTAAAGAATAAAATGACGAAAAAAATTACAGGAAGACTGACACTTCCAGCTGAACTCAACTTTATTGAAGAAACAAAAGAACTCTTAGACAAATGGGGCGCAGATGCCATCCGTGATAGTGATGGCACAGATCTTGATGCAGAGTTATTAAACTTAGGTGTCACTAACTATTCAAAATATTTTGTGGCACGTGGTGATAATGAATTTGCGCTTAACCACATGGAAGAAGCCCAACAACTCTTTGTAAGATCTGATTATCACACCGCAACAGAAGAAACATTAACCTTTGAATTTATGACTGGTTTCTTGGAAGAACAAATCATTCCAGATTTCAACCATGATCCAAAAGAGTGGTGGCAAGTTCATAACAGGACAACCGGTGAACTTGTGGATGTGAAGGACTGGTCCATTGATGAAAAAGCACTGACCGTTACCATCCAAAACACAACACCATTCCATGAATATACGGTAAATATCTTAACGTATATGATCTGGGATCCAACACAAATGTATAACCACATTACCAATGACTGGGGCGATAAGCCACATGAAATCCCATTTGATGTAAGACAACCCAAATCAAATGCGCACATGAAAACAAAATTAAAAGCATGGCTCGAAGCCAACCCTAAAACTGATGTGGTGCGCTTCACAACCTTCTACTACCACTTTACATTATTCTTCAATGACAAACGGAAAGAAAAATTCGTAGACTGGTTTGGCTATGGATCCAGTGTTTCTCCACGTGCTTTAGAAGCATTTGAAGAAGAATATGGATACAAACTTTATGCTGAAGATTTCATTGTGGAAGGGGCATACAACTCAACTTTTATGCCTCCCACACAAGCCTATAAAGATTACTTAGATTTTCAACAACGCTTCGTAACACAAGAAGCCAAAGAACTGGTTGACCTTGTACATGAATATGATAAAGAAGCCATCATGTTCTTAGGCGATAACTGGATTGGTACAGAACCATACGGAAAGTATTTCAAAGACATCGGTATAGATGCGGTCGTGGGAAGTGTTGGTGGTGGATTAACCATGAGACTCATTTCAGATATTCCACATGTGAAATATACAGAAGGACGCTTCTTACCATACTTTTTCCCTGATACATTCTATGAAGGCAATGACCCAACCATTGAAGGTGTTGAAAACTGGATTACCGCAAGACGTGCTATTATGAGAAAACCACTCTCACGTATTGGTTACGGCGGCTATCCAAGTCTTGCTTATAAATTCCCTGAGTTTGTAGATTTTGTATCTGAAACAGCAGATGAATTTAGAGAAATTATTTCCAACATTGAAAACAAAACGGTTCACTCACGTGCTAAAGTTGCGATTTTAAATGCTTGGGGAAAACTCAGAACATGGCAAGCATTCATGGTTGCACATGCTTTACACTATAAACAAATCTATTCATACCTTGGCGTGTTAGAGTCACTCTCAGGACTTGATGTTGATGTTGAATTTATTTCTTTTGAAGATATTGAAAATGGAATTCCTGAAGATATTAATGTGATTATCAATGCAGGAGATGCTCATACTGCCTTTTCAGGTGGTGATGTCTGGAATGATCCAAAATTGAGTGCTACCATTCGTAAATGGGTTCATGAAGGTCATGGATTCATTGGTGTGGGAGAGCCCAGTGCCTATCATAAGGGTGGTCGCTTCTTCCAGTTAGCTGATGTCTTGGGTGTGGATAAAGAACTTGGTTTCACATTATCAACAGACAAATACTTCTTTGATGTTAAGGAAAATCACTTTATTACGCAGGATTTAGAAGGTGATTTTGTGTTTGGTGAACAAGTGAATAATACATATTCTGTTTATGAAGATACAGAGATTCTTGCGATGGATAATGAAAACATCACACTCAGTGCTCATGATTATGGAAAGGGCCGTGGTATCTATATGATGGGGCTGCCATACAGTCATGAAAACACACGCATCTTAAGTCGCGCAATTTTCTATGCGATGCGTAAAGAAGATGACTTTGAGAAGTTTACTTCAACAAATATCCATACTGAACTGAACGTTTATCCACAAAGTAAAAAAGTTGCATTACTGAATAATACCAATGAAAAACAAACAACTGATGTTTATAATGGTAATGGGGATGCACAAACCGTTACTTTAAAACCTGCAGAAATTAAGTGGGGTGAACTCAATGAAACAACACTTGAGATTGATTTTTAATATTGCCTTATTCTTTGTAGGGATATGGCTTGTGATTTCAAACAGAAGACCTGTTGGTGTTGCACCACTTGGCAAAATGATATTGGGGTTGGGATGTTTACTTGTACTTCTTTATCGCTATAACAAACGCTATACCTAAAAGAAAAAAGACCCTGATTTACTCCTTAATCAAGGTCTTTTTGCGTCGCTGTCTTTCTGATCATCAGATAAAACAGTAACATAATTAAAAATGTAATCCCCATAATAATATAAAAACCATATTCATTATAAAGGCCAGGCATATTCACAAAGTTCATCCCGTAAATACCAGAAAGCATGCTGACAGGTGTTGCCAGAAAAGCAAGAACTGTTAATTTATTAATGGTGTTGTTGGTCTTTTCTGCGATCAATGAATTATATAAGTTCATTAAGTGGTTTACATAATCAACCAAGTGTTTGGCATAGTCGCTGTTATTTTTAACAAGCCCATCTAAGTGCGCAAGTTCATTATTTCTTTGTTGGACATTGAGCATGATATATTGAATGCGTCTCATGTTTTTTTCTGCCATCATAGCATCATGCTTCATCATCGATAAGGAGTCTAAAGAAACATCTTTAAAGGATCCGGATGATAAGGAGTCTTCAAGTTCAATCAACATGTCTTCATAATCTGAGAAGATTGTATAAAACTCATCGAGTAAGTAATGTATGAATTCAGACAGAAAGTGTTCTCTATTGAAAAGACTTTCTAAAACGGGTCTCAATGTATCTGTATCTTCAGTAATGAGGTATAGATCTTTTTCATTTTTAATGAAAATGATTTGGTTTGGTTTGAGATCATCTTCATAGAGATTAAAGGTATAGATATCACAGTCATTTTGATGAATAACCGGTCTTAAATTATTTTTTAAAAGCTTTTGATCAAAGGGTAAGTCTTTGACTTCGCTGTGTGTTAATAATGTAAATGTTAGGATGCCATCAACACTGACATCTTTTTTTAGCTTGAGCATGGGGACACCACCTTTTGTCTATTATACCAAAACAAAAAGAGCTTTACGCTCTATTTGTGTTAAAATATTCGAAATGTGCCATGTCTTTTCCAACACGGAGTTTTGATTTTCCAACAAGCTTTTCAGCATTGAAACGGTCCATCATGACGAGTGAATAGTTTTTATATAGTTTGATATCACCCACATCTTTTGGTTTGACGTTCAGAGTTTTGATGATTGCGCCAGCCAAGTTTTTGGGTTTGAGGTGATCTTTTCTTCCTAAAGAAACTTTAACGCCCACGTTTTGGTCGCCGCGGTTTGTGTTTTTAGGTTTAGTGAGTTTATCGATTTCTTCAAGGTCATAGTTTTCAAGTAAGTCTTGAACCATCTTGTTTGCCAGGACATAAGAGAGACCCACATCATTCAGTTGGTGTTTTGATTGTTCGATTAAGTCATCAACAAGATCAATCGCTAGTGGATGAATTTCTTCACCAATTGAATCCATAATATCTTTTGATTTATTTTGTAAGATATGTTTTTCAATATCCTTTTTAGATGGGAGTGCACGTTCTGTAATCTCTGATTTTGTGATCTTTTTGATTTGTGCAATTTGTTGGAGTTGGTTTCTTGTACTTGCAAGGGTGATGGATGTTCCATCTTTACCAGCACGTCCTGTTCGTCCAATTCTATGGATGTAGTATTCGTTTGTTTGGGGTAGATCGTAGTTTACAACCAAATCAATCCCATCCACATCAATTCCACGTGCCGCTACATCAGTCGCCACTAAGATATTGAGTAAACCGTCTCTGAATTCTTTTAAGACTGCAGTTCTTGTGTTTTGTGGCATATCACCATGTAATGCGTTGGCAGAGATGTTTTTAGAACGTAAGAGTGATGAAAGTTCATCGGCCATACGTTTTGTATTTGTAAAGACAATCACACGTTCTGGTGCATAATATTGTAATAAGACAAGTAAGGCCTCTTTCTTTTGTCTCATGTTAATATAGTAGAAGTACTGTTCGATTTGTGATGGTGACTTACTTTTACGTTTGATGTTGATAGTCTCAGGATTTTTTAAGAAATCGTTTGAAAGTTGTAAGATTTCTTTTGGCATGGTTGCTGAGAATAATGCCATTTGTTTATGATCGGGTGTTTTTGAAAGAATGTTAACAATGTCATCATAGAATCCCATGTTGAGCATTTCATCCGCTTCATCAAGTACCACAAATTTTAAGTGTTTTAAAATTAGAGTACGACGTCTGATATGGTCTTGAATTCTTCCAGGTGTTCCAACCACGATGTTTGCACGTTTGAGTGCTTTGATTTGTCTTGGCATGGAGTCACCACCAAAGATGGTCGCAACAGAGATGCCTTTTTTAAATTGTGAGAGTTTTTCGATTTCAACCGCAATTTGCATCGCAAGTTCACGTGTTGGCGCAATGACCATGAGTTGTGGCACAGTTGAGTCTGTATCCATTTGCTCAAGTGCAGGAATTGAGAATGCTGCTGTTTTACCTGAACCTGTTTCAGATAAACCGATCACATCGCGTCCTTGTAACATTAAAGGGATTGCTTTTGATTGAATTTCTGTAGGTTGTGTATAGCCAACCTTGTCTATTGCTTGTTTCATTTCATTTGATAAATGTAGTTCGTTAAAATTATTCATTGATTGCTCCTTCATGAAAAAGACACTATTAAAACATGTCTTAAGTTTTTTAGTCCAAGCTGATTCAAAATGTCATCAGAAAAATAGTTACAATATCGCACAGATGAATTCGCAGTAACTAAAATCCCTCTTACAAGTTTCTCGCAAATTATAAATTCTATGCTCGCCCGACAATACTATGATTGTATCCATGTAGCTTTGCTACACATTTAATAGATGATCTATCTTGATAGATTCTTAAACCTTAGTAAGAATACGCTTTTTGAACATCAATGTCAACCAATACCCCTTAAATAAACCAAAGCATGATAAAATAAAGGCAATAAAAGGAAGTGTGACCATGGAATATATTGAAAAGTGTGAATTGACTACTTTATGTCTTGTTTATGACGAAGACAAAATCTTGGTTCAAAATCGTTTAAAAGAAGATTGGAAAGGGATCGTTTTACCAGGAGGACATGTTGATAAGGAAGAGTCTTTTGTAGAAGCCATCATCCGTGAAATTAAAGAAGAAACAAATCTAGATATCTATAATCCAAAACTTGTGGGCATTAAGCAGTTTCAAGAAAAGGGACATCGTTATATTACTTTTCTATTTAAGACAAATGAATTTGAAGGAAACTTGAAATCATCTGATGAAGGAGAAGTCATGTGGGTAAAAAGAAGTAATCTTCAGGATCTAGATCTAGTAGAAGACTTCATAGACTTACTGTCCGTTTTTGAAGATGATGATAAACAGGAATTTATGTATGTTGAAGCGGGTGAATCCTTTATCAAAAGAATCTTATGAATTTAGTGCATTAAGGTTTCAATCTCTTTCTTTCTTGTTATAATAATACTGATAATGATTATCAATATTATTTAGAGGAGAGAAATATGGATCGATTGAAATTATTTAGAAATGTGATCATCAGTGGACTTTTGATGATTATTGGTTATTTTACAAATCAAAATGCCATCCTTATCCTGGCAATTGTGATTGGTGGTTATGAAGAGACATTGGAAGGACTTAAAGATACATTTGAAAATAAAAGTTTGAATGTAGAACTTTTAATGATTCTTTCAGCCATTGGGGCAACCCTTATAGGTTATACCATGGAAGGGGCTATCTTAATTTTCATCTTTGCACTTGCGGGTAGTTTAGAAGAAGTAACTTTAGATAGATCTCAAAGAGAAATTCAATCTTTAATGGAACTTCAACCAACAGAAGCCAATCTTTTACTCAAAGATGGTTCCACAAAAATTGTTGAAGTATCATCATTAAAGATTCATGATCAACTGATTGTAGCGGTGGGAGAAACGATTCCTACTGATGCAATCATCATTTCAGGAACATCAAGTCTTGAAGAAGCTGCGATTACGGGTGAAAGTTTGCCTGTTGAAAAAACAAAAGGTGACCACGTATTTGGTGGTACCTTAAATATGAGTCAACCTTTAACACTCGAAGTGGATACGCATGTGACAGATACCTTACTTCAACGCATTGTAAAAATGGTATCAGATGCTCAAAATTATCCATCTAAGACAGCACGTTTAATTGATGAAATTGAAGATAAGTACGCAAGAGGGGTTATCTTGGCAGTTGTATTGACTATTTTAATCCCAATTATCTTTTTAAAAGAAGATTTCAGCAGTGCCTTTTATCGTGGGATGATTCTTCTCGTTGTTGCTTCACCTTGTGCACTTGTCGCATCGGTAACACCTGCCACCTTATCTGCCATTTCAAATGGCGCAAGACGTGGGATTTTGGTTAAAGGTGGGATTCACTTTGAAAACATGATGGACGCAAAAGCCATTGCCTTTGATAAAACAGGAACCCTCACAAAAGGAATTCCATCACTCACAAACATTGAATTTAATACCGAAGATACAAAAGACATCATAAATGCAGTCATGGCGATTGAAAAATACTCCACACACCCTTTAGCGGGTGCCATTTGTCAGGGTCTTTTGAGACAATATGATATTGACCAAAGTATTGAAGCTACAGATATTGAAGAGCGCTCAGGATACGGTATAGAAGGGCTCTACAAGGATAAGAAAGTTCGTATTGGTAAGTTAGACTATATGATACACAAGGACGAGACACTCCTTAAAAAGGCTGAGGCTTGGTCATCAAAGGGTGAAAGCCTGGTCTATATCTCAGTTGATGACAATATGGTTGGTGCTATGGGACTGATTGATGAAGTAAGACCTGAATCCGTGAAATTAATCCAAGAGCTTAAAGCACAAGGTATTGAAACCATTATGATAACGGGTGATAACCACAAGACCGCAAATCAAATTGGAAAGCAGTTGGGTGTTGATCGCATCTTATCTGAAACATTGCCTGATCATAAAGTGCATGTCATTCAAGAATTAGAAAAAGAATTTGATACCGTGGTGATGGTAGGAGATGGTATTAATGATGCACCTGCCTTAGCGAATGCTTCAATTGGGATTGCGATGGGTGGTGGAACTGATATCGCAATGGAAGCTGCTGATATTATCTTAGTAAAAGATAATATAGAATCTGTGGGCTATGCGATTAAATTATCACGTAAGTTACGTAAGATTGTAATTCAAAATATAGTCTTTTCACTTTCTGTGATCTTAGTGCTTGTAGCCTCTAACTTCGTGGATAAAATTAACTTGCCACTGGGTGTTGTGGGGCATGAAGGCAGTACTATCTTGGTTATTCTTAACAGTTTACGATTACTAAAGAAAATCGATTAAAAATTGACATTAAAAAAACACTACTTAATCGGTAGTGTTTTTTAATTCGCAAGTTTTACAAATGCCACCAAAAATAATTTCATGTGTGACATTTTGGATGCCTAAACGCTTCGCAACTTTTTCATCTAATTCTTTTTGGTAGTCCATACTGATATCAAAGACTTGACCACATTGTTTACATTTGAAGTGGTAATGGTCATGTACATTTACATCATAAATATATCCGACATCTTTATCTTGGAAACGATTGATAAGTCCGTGTTCATAAAGATAATTTAAATTACGATAAACGGTCGCAATCCCAATACTGGGGTTTTCTTTTTTTAATACATCGTGGATTTCCTCTGCACCCATATGTTTTCCCGAATTTTCTAAACTTTGAAGAATACTTTTTCTTGTATCAGAAAGTCTAACATCTGCCATCGTTTCACCACCTAACTACATTAATTATCATGCTAAAATGATGCAATGTCAATTGTAATGATAGGATGAAAAAAACTTATCATCACGATAAGTCCATTAATTTTATTGATTTGGTGGAGCTGGCGGGAGTCGAACCCGCGTCCAAGCAATGTCCCACAAATAGACGTCTACAGTTTGTTATGTTTTTATGTAATCAAGCCCTTATAAAACATACAAAACACTGGGATTGATGTGCTCTAAGGTTTTCGTCTTAGCTTTCGAGCAAAACTAAGCTTATTCTTTGTGAGTGATGAAGCATACTGTCCAAAGACTAAAACATGTATGGTTCACGCTGCGAACGTTTATTCGTTAATTAAGCAGCGAATGCGTAATTACTGTTTCCAGTTATATTTTTTTGATGATTAGGTCATCACACCACTGCAGTCCATTTCAAACGATTACCTGTCGAAACCATGACAGCCCCGCATATGTATTATACCAAGCGTTAAGGATGATTACAACTTGACTTTAATCAGTTTGTCTCATACCATTATATCAATTGGTGATAATATGAAAAAGAAGATGAAAACAGCGTTTATAACCACAATACCCATCATGAGTGGGTATGTATTTTTAGGGAGTGCCTTTGGGATTTTAGTTCAAAGTCATGACTTTTCAATATGGGTTGCATTATTTATGAGCTTGTTTATTTATTCAGGGGCGATGCAGTTCGCAAGTATCCCTTTATTACTCAATCCCATCTCATGGATTCAAACCTTTATTTTAACCCTTTCCATCAGTGCTCGACACTTATTTTATGGACTCTCCATGATTCGACCGTTTAAAAATGCAGGAAAAAAGAAAGCTTATATGGCTTTTGCTTTAACAGATGAGAGTTATGGTTTATTATTAAACCATCAAGATGATCCTGATATGATGTTTCTAATTGAAAGTTTCAACCAATCATATTGGGTATTTGGGACACTTTTAGGATTTGTCTTTGGACAGTTTATTCCGTTTTCAATTGAAGGGATCGACTTTTCTATGAGTGCTTTATTCATCATTATCTTTTTGGATAAGTATTTAGAAGGAAAACGTGAACCTTTATTCTTAGGGCTCTTTGTGAGTATTGTCTCCTTGCTTATTTTTGGGGCACAGTTTTTTATCATTCCCAGTATGATCGGTATTTTAACTGTCTTGAAATGGAGGGATAAACCATGATTGTGACTTTAATTGTGATTGCTTTGGGTGTTTCACTTACCCGCTTTATCCCGTTTTATGTTTTAAAAGACAAAACACCACCCCAAAGCATGCAAGTACTACTGGACAACTTACCCTATGCGACCATGGGACTCCTTGTGGTCTATGCCTTCAAAGATTTAAACACGTCAATCTTACTCGCAAGTGTTCTGGCAAGTGGCGTTTGCGTTGTGTTATATCTTTGGAAAAGAAATACCGTACTTTCCATCTTATGTTCAACACTATTATATATGGTCATCATTCAAAACTTTTAAAAGAGGTAAAAACTTATGAGAAGTAAAATTAAAGATGCCAAACGCATCGTCATTAAAATTGGGTCATCATCCTTAACCCATAAAGAAACAAAGGATATTGATTATCGAAAATTGGAACAACTGGTCCGTGTACTCTCAGATCTTCAAAACCGTGGTAAAGAAGTGGTCCTAGTGACATCTGGTGCACAAGCTGTGGGTCGACAAGTCTTACATATGAGACAAATACCAGAAGTCTTAGGCCAAAAACAAGCCCTTGCGGCCGTTGGTCAAGCCAAATTAATGATGAGCTATCAACGCTTGTTTTCAGAGTATAACCAAACCGTGGCACAAATTCTGATAACCAAATGGACCATGCTTTCAGAAGAAGCACGATTCAATGCGAAGAATACCTTCAATGAACTATTAGATTTAGGTGTCATCCCCATCGTAAACGAAAATGATACCGTCGCAACCCATGAAATTGAATTTGGAGATAATGACCACTTATCATCCTTTGTGGTAGCATTGATAAAAGCTGACTTATTGATTATTCTTTCAGACATTGATGGTCTCTATACGGATGACCCTTCTCAAAATAAAGAAGCTGAATTTATCTCTTATGTGGATAAAGTAGAAGCAGAACACTTTATCATGGGTAAAGACACCTCTTCATCTGGTGTTGGAACAGGTGGCATGAGCGCAAAAATTGATGCGGCGAAGATTGCCAGTGCAGCAGGTGCTGCGATGGTTCTAATGAATGGAAAAGATGTCACACAGATTTATAATGTATTAGATGGTGAAACCATCGGGACTTACTTTAAAGAAAACCCTGAAGAAAACTTTGAACTTTCAGATTATATGTGAGGTGTAAACATGAAAACAATTGGTCAAAACGCAAAAAAAGCGTCCATGAGTGGTATTACACTTTCAGAAACGCTTAAAAATGATATTTTAAATACACTAAAAGTAAATTTATTAAAGTCGAAAACAGAAATCTTCCAAGCCAATGCGCTTGATTTAGAAAATGGTGAAAAACAAGGGTTGACACCAGCCTTAATTGATCGTTTGAGGGTCACAGATGCCTATCTAGAATCCATGGTTGAGGGGATTGATGATATCATTCATCTTCAAGATCCCATTGGTGATATTTTAGATGAGACACATTTAGAAAATGGATTAAAGATTGATAAAGTTAGGGTACCTTTAGGTGTTGTGGGGATTATTTATGAATCACGCCCCAATGTGACCGTGGATGCATTTGCGCTTTGTTTTAAAGCGGGGAATGCATGTATCTTAAAAGGTGGTAAAGAAGCCATTGAAACCAATACTGTCTTTGAAGGCATTATTCGAAAGACTCTAAAAGAACATGGTGTAGATGAGAACTTTATTCAACTGATTAAAGATACCACAAGGGAATCAACACAAAAACTGATGAAGATGAATGATACGGTGGATGTTTTAATTCCCCGTGGCTCTCAAGGCCTTATTAATGCGGTCTTAAAAGAAAGTACCATTCCTGTCATTGAAACGGGTGCTGGTAATTGTCATATCTATATTGATAAAGACGCTGATTTAGAGAAAGCTTTGAAGATTGTGGAAAACGCAAAACTTCAAAGAACCGGTGTTTGTAATGCGCTTGAATCCTTGGTGGTTCATGAAGATGTTGCGGATACATTCATTCCTATACTTGTAAGAACCTTACCAGAAGTTTCCCTGTATGGAGATGAAGCATCACAAAAATTAGATACGACAATTTTGAATGCAACACCTGATGACTTTTATAAAGAGTACTTGGATAAAAGTATGTCAGTAAAAATTGTATCAGATCTTGGGGAAGCCATTGATCATATCAATGAACATCATACATCGCACTCTGATGCGATCATTACGGAAAATAAAAAAGCTGCAGAGATCTTTGTGGATCGTATTGATGCAGCGGCAGTTTATGTGAATGCGTCAACGCGCTTCACTGATGGCTTTGTGTTTGGTTTGGGTGCTGAAATTGGGATCAGTACACAGAAACTCCATGCAAGAGGTCCCATGGGGCTGATTGCACTAACAACATATAAATATAGAATCTATGGCAATGGGCAAGTTCGTTAGAACATGCCCATTTTGTCTTTATCAATGATGGCTCTTGCGGCCTTTTTCATCGTGTCTTCAAAATGATAATCATCAAAGACTTTTAAACCTTCAATGGTTGTACCACCTTTTGATGATACTTTTTCTACCAGAGTCTTGGGGGACTCTTTTGCATTGAGAACCGTTTGAGCACTTCCCATCATCGTATAGGATACAATTTCTAAAGCTTCTTGTTTTGTGAAGCCTTCATCTAAAACAGCATCACTCAGTGCATCAATAAATCTGTACATTAATGCGGGTGAGCTTCCCGCAAGTGCAATGAAGCCACTAATCATGTGTTCTTCAATTTCATAAACATGCCCCAGTAAGGATAAGGTGTTGTAGAGTTCAAGATTTTTTTCATATTGATGACTTAACGCAATGACACCCATATTCTGTTTGACATTTAAGTTGGGCATGATGCGATAGAAGTTTTGGGGTCCAAAGAAGGTTTCAAGTGCTTCAAAGTTTGTTTTGGCTGCCATTGAAATGACCGGCTTTCCTTTGAAGTCTAAATTTAAAGTATGTAAGCTTTCTGGTTTGACGCCAATAAAAATAAGATCACTTTTATCGATACAGTCTTGATTGTCTTTTGTGGCATTAATTTTAAGTTTTTCACAATTATTTTCAAGTTTTTCTTTATTTTGAGCACTGGCGTAGATGTTTTCCATGTTAAATTTCTTTGAGGCTTTTAAACCTTCTACCATGGCCATACTCATATTTCCAAATCCAATAAATCCAAGTTTCATAAAATCACGCTCCTTAACTTATATTACCATAAAGATAAAAAAAACAACCACGTTATGTGATTGTTATTTTCCAATATCATATTTTGGTTCTTTTAAAGTTTCGTCCATTGTGATATCAAGATTCACATCTTCGAAAAACCATGAGTCTGATTTTTCTACATAGAAGTTGATGCCTGATACTTCAACAAGTGTTAATGGTCTTGATGGTTCCATGACTGTAAGTGCAATAGAGAATCCATTTTTACCATAAACTTTACCAAAAAATTTTACGCTGTCACCTTTGTTGAGGCCCATTTCTTCAATATACCAAGCTGCTGCTTCTTTTGAAACGCTTAAATTCATATTACCACTTCCCTCTACCGTATAGTTTATCATATGTTTTGATAAAGTTGATTAAAATGCCCTGTACTTAGCCATCATGTCTTTGAAGAGCTCTTGTGTTGTTGGGGGTGTGTAGGTGATGGCGTTGGCGCCTGCTTCAATGGTATCTAAGATAGATTGTGTTGTAGGACCGCCTGTTGCGATGATGGGTACTTCTGGATATTTTTCTCGAATGTGTCTGACCACATCAGGCGTTCTTGATGCAGCTGAAACGTTGAGAATGGCTGCGCCATTTTGAATGCGTCCATCAATGTCATCTTTTTCAGAAGTGACGGTGATGATGATGGGGATTTCTAAACGTAGTTTAATTGAATGAATGAGTTCATTTTTTGAAGGTGAGTTTAAAACAACACCCATTGCGCCTTGTTGTTCTGCGTCAATTGCGAGTGATAGAACACGGGTACCGCGTGTGGTCCCACCACCAACACCTGTAAACACAGGGACATCTGAGGCCATGATGATGGAGTGTGTGATGATGGGTTGGGGTGTAAATGGATACACGGCCATGACCGCATCTGCATTTGAATTTCTGACAATCGCGACGTCTGTTGTAAAAATGATTGATTTAATCAATCTTCCAAAGATACGAATGCCATTGGCCTGTTCAATTTCTTTAGGGATATGGATAAAGTTTGATCTTAAATTACCGCTATACTCTGGTACTCTCATAGAATTCCTCCTTAAATAAGTCGTTTTTCAAATCCTCCCACAACTTTTAAGTTTTCATGAATGATCACAAAAGCCTGAGGGTCATATTGATGTATAATTTTTTTGATATGAGGGACTTCTTCACGTGAAACAACAGAAATAAAGATTTCTGTTGGTGTTCCTGTATAAGAACCATAGCCCTCCCAATGAGTTGCACCACGAATCATTTCACTGTTGATAATGGATTTGACTTGTGGGTTTCTTGTAAAAACCATCACACTCACTTCAATGTTTGAGTCATGGAATTTATCAAGGGTAAATGCGAATATCGTTGAATATAACAGTGAATAAATGGCTGTTTCTAAATCATAGAAAATAAAACAATAAAGATAGATGAGTGAGTTTACAACCAAATAGATTGTCCCCACACTGCCTTTTTTGTTTTGGGATTGGTAGATTCCAATAATATCTAACCCCCCTGCGGAACCTTTCCCTTTAAATGTTAATGAAACGCCCCATCCACCGATGAATGCCGCAACCACAAGGTTCACAAAAATATCTTGAATAATAGGGGTTTTAGGAATGGGCACTAAAGACATTGCGACTGTTTGAGCCATAATTGTATATAAGCTCAATGTCACAAATTTCTTAGACAACCTTTTATACGCAAAGATAAACACAGGCACATTTATTAAAAAGGTTAAAAGTCCTGATATTTTGATTTGTGGATCAAGCTTCAACAAATTGATTGCCCAATCACTCATGATCTGTGCGATTCCAGTAAAACCACCGTTATATAATCCAAGAGGCATAATAAACAAATTTATGGTTAGCCCAAAGACCAACCCGCCCAGAATTACTAAGGCTTGATTTCTTACTTTTGTACTCATGAGAAGATTATAACATTAAAAGTGATTTTTTTGATAGATTTAACGAGACTTTCATTCAATTTCACACAGAACTTTTTAATTCTTATATAATTAAAGCAGGTGATGTTATGTTAGAGGTTATCAATCGAATCAACACACATGGATTTAAGGCGTACCTGGTTGGTGGCGCCATAAGAGATATGTTTTTAAAACAAGAGAATCAAGACTTAGATATTTTTACAACGGCTCCCTTAGATGTTGTGAAAACACTTTTTAAAGATGCTAAAATTATTGATGTGGAAAAAGGAACCTTAATCTTAATTTATAAAGGTACCCACTATGAAATCTCTTCGTTTCAAAAAGGACATACTACGCTTTTAGAAGACGCAAAACGTCGTGATTTCACCATGAACAGTCTTTACTATGATGGAAAAGTTCATGACTTTGTGGGCGGTATTGAAGATATTGAACACAGACGTATTCGTATGAATGATGAAAGTGTGATGGTTGAAGATCCTATTCGTATTTTAAGAGCTTTAAGATTTGTATCTACCTTAGGATTCAGACTGGAACATAAAACTGAAAGAGCTTTATTCAAACACAAACATCTTTTAAATACTGTCGCAAAAGAGCGCATCTTAAAAGAATTCAAAGGCATACTTTTAGGAAAAGATGTTTCTTATGTAATGCATCATTATGTGGATATCTTAGCCATCATCTTTCCAGAATTAAAAATCATGGAACACTTCAATCAACACAATCCCCACCACGCCTATGATTTACTCACCCATACCATCAAAGTAATGGAACATACACCAGAAGATGAAACCTTACGACTTGCGGCTTTCTTTCATGATTTTGGAAAAGTTGAAACTTTCTTTGTGGACAAAGAGGGTGTCGGACATTTTTATGGACATGAAAAAGTGAGTGCGAAGCTTGCTTCAAAATATCTAACCTTTTTACAAGAAGATAAAAAAATAAGAAGTGAAGTAATAGAACTCGTGTCACTTCACGGCTATCCCACTCAAACTACGCTCAAAGGGATCAGACGTTTAAATTTAAAATTAGAACACACAACTTTTGAAAACTTATTATCACTAAAAAAAGCAGACCGCTTGGGTAAAGGGACAGATAAAGATTTGGATGATCTTGATTTGATGGCGAAGATATTTTGTGATTTAAAAGAAATTTCAAAGCTTTTATCTTTAAAAACACTGAAGCTTAAAGGCTCTGATTTACTGAAACTGGGCATTCAAGAAGGACCGATTATTGGAAGAATTTTACAAGATTGCCTTTTGAAGTGTGTCGATGAGACATTAGAGAATGATAAAGATGTGCTTTTAGACTATGTTTATTATGCATATTTGGTAGAATGAAGGTAGGATAAATAAGGGGGCGCATACTTTTGCGTCCTTGTTTTATCATCGATATAAAGAAGGAGTGAGAATGATGGTAGTAAATTGGTGGTTATTAATTGGTATTTTAATCATCGTTGTGGGGTTTAGTTTTAAAATTGACTCCATCGCTGTGGTTATTGTATCCGCAATTGTGACTGCATTAATTGGTGGCATTAGTTTTTCTGAAATTCTAGAAGTTTTGGGTGAGCGTTTTGTGGCCAATAGAGGCATGAGTATTTTTATATTGACATTACCCATTGTGGGGATCTCTGAGCGCTTTGGTTTAAAAGAGTCAGCGGTCAAGCTCATTCAAAGTGTGAAGAAACTGACAACAGGACGTCTACTTTGGCTTTATCAGATTATTCGTCAATTTGCTTCAGCCTTTTCATTGAGACTTGGGGGACACCCACAGTTTGTGCGTCCTTTGATTCATCCAATGGCTGAAGGGGCTGCGATCGCAAATCGTGATGAGCCTCTTACTGAAAAAGAAGTCGATACAATTAAAGGGGCAGCTGCTGCCAGTGATAACTATGCGAACTTCTTTGGGCAAATGGTTTTCCCTGCATCATCAGGTGTTGCACTGATTGTTGGAACAATGGTCGATGCTGGATATGATGTGACCAATACACAAATTGGTTTATGGTCTATCCCAGTGTTTATTGTGGCACTTGTTCTTGGATTCATTCAATTTATGATTTTAGATAAGAAGTTAGGAGGTAAAAGAAAATGAACGCATGGAAATTATTTTTAGAAATGTGGTATGTCTTAATTGGCTTTATTCTTTTAGCTTCAGCAATTAATGGTTTTCGATCTGTTGAAGGCCCTCGTAAATGGGGTGTCTTTGGGTTTTGGGGTATATTAGCCGTACTTTTTGCGGCAGGTCCATATATTCCAAATAAAGTCAGTGGCTTACTGGTGATTGCGATGGGTGTTTTATCAGCCTTAAAACTTGTAAACTTGGGAGATATCAAACAAGTATCTGATCAGTTTAGAATGGATGCTTCAAATAAACATGGTTATACCATCTTTATTCCATCCCTAATCATTGCGTTGGGTGCGTTTGTGTTTGCGACCATTTTACCAAAGGTTGGTGGCGATGCATTATCCGCAACAGACTTTGGGTATATTGCGATTGGTTTATCAGCTGTGATGGGACTTGTGAGTTTATTACTCATTACACGTTCCCCTTCAAAATACATTGTACAAGATGGAGCACGCTTGGTAAGAACGATGGGTTCATTCTTAATCTTGCCACAACTTCTTGGTGCACTGGGCGCAATCTTTACAGCGGCCGGCTTGGGGGATGTGGTTGCGTATATCGTGGGATCAGTGATTCCAGATGGCAACATTTTCTTAGGTGTTGTCGCGTATGTTGTGGGGATGGCTTTGTTTACCATGATTATGGGTAATGGATTTGCGGCATTTACCGTCATTACAGTGGGTGTTGGGATTCCATTTGTGATTGCACAAGGTGCAAACCCTGTGATCGCCAGTGCCTTAGCCATGACGGCAGGTTTCTGTGGTACTTTAATGACCCCAATGGCTGCGAACTTTAACATTGTTTCTGCAACCTTACTTGAAACAAAAAATGAATATACTGTCATCAAGTATCAAGTGCCTTTTGCGCTTGCCTTACTTGTGGCGCATATATTCTTAATGTACTTTTTAGCATTTTAATGAAAGGATGTTTTTATGAAGAAAATTTTAATTACTGGCTTTGACCCCTTTGGTGGTGAAAGCATGAACCCTGCTTATGAAGCAGTGAAACTTTTACCGGATACACTTCAAGGTGTTGAAATTATTAAACTGGAAGTCCCTACGGTCTTTCATAAATCTATTGATGTCTTAGAAGAAGCCATCACAAAACATAATCCAGATGTAGTCATCAACATTGGACAAGCAGGAAACCGTTTTGGGATTACACCAGAGCGCGTTGCGATTAACGAAGATGATGCGCGTATAAAAGATAATGAAGGCAACCAACCCATTGATGAGAAAATCTTTGAGGATGGAAAAAATGCATACTTCTCAAGCTTACCCATTAAAGCGATGGTAGAAGAAATGAAAAAAGAAGGCATTCCTGCCGCAGTTTCAAATACTGCAGGGACCTTTGTATGTAACCACTTAATGTATGGTTTAATGTATCTGATTGATACAAAGTTCCCTAACATTAAAGGGGGCTTCATTCATGTCCCTTATGCGACAGAACAAGTCTTAGACAAACCCACAAGTCCTTCCTTGAGTCTTTCACAAATCGCAAAAGGTTTGGAAGCGTCCTTAGTAGCGGTCATTGAAAATGAAGAAGATATTAAAGCCGTGGGTGGCGAAATTTCCTAAAACAAACAAAGCGAGCTTGTCTCGCTTTTAGTTTGGGTGTAATCTTAATAAAGTCTTAAGAATTTTAAACATTTAACTTAAAAATTTTACGCTATACTAACAGCGAGGTGACAAAATGACAAAGATTTTGGTATGTGATGATGAGAAAGATATTGTCTCAGCATTAAGAATTTATTTAGAAAGTCAGAACTATGAAGTCTATGAAGCATTCAATGGTAAAGAAGCACTAGACGTAATGAGTTCTGAAAACATTGATCTGGTACTTTTAGATATCATGATGCCGAAGGTAAACGGGATTGAGGCACTGGTTAAAATAAGAGAAACTTCAACCATTCCCATTATTTTAATTTCCGCAAAAAGTGAAGATGCCGATGTGGTACTTGGACTTGATGTAGGTGCTGATGATTATATCACCAAACCCTTTAATGCGGCAGAAGTTTTAGCGCGCGTCCGCTCACAACTCAGACGCCATCAAGTCTTCAATCAAAATGTTGAAAAAGAGGCACTGATCATTGGTGGAATCATGCTAAATAATAAAACAAAAGAAGTGACACTGGATGGTGAACCCATAAAATTAACCCCCAAACAGTTTGATATTTTAAAATTCTTAATGTCACATCCAAATCAAGTCTTTTCACCAACAGAGATTTATGAGCGCGTATGGGATGAAGAAGCCGTGGGTTATGAAAATAGCGTGGCAGTTCACATTCGTCATATCCGTGAAAAAATCGAAATCAATCCAAAAGAACCCCGTTATCTTCAAGTGATATGGGGTCAGGGTTATAAGATTGTTAGGGGAGATAAAAAATGAGAGAAAAATTAAATTTTAAAAGACTGGGACTTTATATATTATTGTTTCTATCCACGATCACATTACTTTTGTCCAGTGTGGGCATTATTGTGTATTTGGATGCAGGGTTTTATTTAAAAAATGATGAAGCCATCATCCAAGATGTCTTGGATGATATTTCAAGAAGTGACTTTCATAAAGTTTATAATACAATACAATTTTACAGTGAAGATGAAGACGATGTTATTTACGACTTCACAAGACTTAAAGAATATCTAAAATCAGACTATGAAACATCTAACTTTGTTTTTAAAGTATATGAAAATGATAAAGAAATTGTAGCGCACAATGATGTATCAACCTACACACCAAAACAAACACTTGAAGATGAAGTGTATAAATTTGAATATGGTGTTAGGGAAGATTTAAAGTTTGAAGATAAGTATCTAAAAATAAAAAACATGACTGACTTTGCCTTGAAGTATAAAGGCTGGGTCATCCCACTTGCGATTGTGAGTTTAATTCTTACAATTACTGCAGCTTATATCTTAATAAAAACTAAAAAGGCTCCAAAGATGAATATCATTGATGCAGTGCCTTTAGATTTATTGGTAGGTTTACTTATTTTAGGACTCTTCCTTTTTGAACAGATGTTCTATTATGATGATGGCTTAATCGTAATGTACCTTCTAATCAGTGTTGTGTTATTCTTAAACACTGCCACAAAACGTTTGCGTCATCAAACACTTTTAAAGAATAATGTAATGTATAAAGTGTTCTTATTTTTTAAAAAATCAACTGAAAACATGCCTGTTTTAATTCAAGGACTTTTACTGGGTGGTGGATTATTCTTTATAGAAGCCTTTGTGGTCTCAGTTTTTGATTATGAACCAGAAGTAGCGATACTCTTTCTCTTTATGATAAACGCGGTCATTACATATCTTTATATTCGTCATATGCGTGATTTAAAGGTACTTATGACACACAGTGAACAACTGGCAGAAGGTAACTTGAACCTCCAACTTGATCATGGGTCATTTCTTGGGTTACTCACACCCATCGCAAAAAATTTAAACAAACTCTCCTCTACAACATACTTAGCGGTAGAAAAAGAGATGAAGAGTGAACGTATGAAAACAGAACTCATTACCAATGTGTCCCATGATATTAAAACACCGATTACTTCCATCATTAATTATGTAGATTTACTGAATGAGACACAGGATGAAGACAAACAAAAAGAATATCTTACTGTATTAAATCGTCAATCTTTACGTTTGAAAGCACTGGTTGAAGATTTAATTGAAGCATCAAAACTTTCAACAGGTAACATTACACTGGAGACAAGTTTATTGGATTTAAATGTTTTACTGGGTCAACTTACGGCTGAATTTGAAGATAAGTTTAAAGAGAAAAACTTAGAAATCATTTTAGACCAAAAACAAGAAACACTCATGACTCAAGCTGATGGTAAAATGCTATCAAGACTCTTTGATAATGTCTTGATGAATGCGTATCAGTATTCTTTAGAGAACACACGCGTTTATATCACTTTAGAAAAAAAAGGTTTCTATAACATCATTACCGTTAAGAACATCTCTAAAGACCCACTGAACTTAGACAGTGAAAGCCTCATGGAGCGCTTTGTGCGTGCAGACTCTTCTCGTAATACAGAAGGCAGTGGTTTGGGCTTATCCATCGCAAAGAGCATTGCGACGCTACATGGAGGTGAGTTTAATCTAGATGTCGATGGTGATTTGTTTAAAGTCAGCATTTATCTAAAAAGAGAAAATGATTAAGAGGTGGATAACGCCTCTTTTTTATCAAGGTGTGGTGTGATAAACTTAAGAAAGAAGAGGTGACATGATGGAAATATTTAATACACATCGATTAACACAAAAACAAAGATTTAATACGGCCGTAGTTGTAGGGGCAGTTGCGTCTATCGTAATTGGTATTGCGACTGGTTATGCTCGTATTTTAATTGGGACAACCACAGGGTTTGATTTTTCATTTGTGAGTATTGGGGCAGGCTATGCGATTGCGTATGTGCTGAGAAAAGTAGGCCGTGGTGTTCAAGTGAAGTTTAGTATTTTAGGTGGGATCCTGGGCTTTATTGCTGTTTCCATTTCGAATGTTTTGGCGTTTGGTTTTCCATTAAGCTTTATTTTAAATGTATCGGCACATCTTAATGTTTGGTTAAACTTATTCAGTGGTAATTTAAACACCGTCTTAATGCTGGTTTATCAAGTGGCTGCGATTTATATTGCTTATACACAATCGAGGATTGTATAAATGCACACAAGACCTACCGAAGCCATCATTGATGTTGATGCTTTGGTTTATAATTATCAGTACTATAAAGAAAAAACTGATTTAGAAGTCTTTGCGGTGGTGAAAGCCAACGCTTATGGGCATGGTGATGTTTTAGTTACAGATGCACTTAAAGATCATGTGAAGGTATTTTGTGTTTCATCACTGGATGAGGCACTGCATCTTAAAGAAGCTGGCATCACCCAAGACATTCTTATTTTTTCTTATGTTTCACCTCAGTATGTAGAGAAATACCAAGACAAACAATTTATTTATTCAGCCATCTCTTATGATTGGTTTGAAGCCGTGAAAGATTTTGACATTCGTGTTCATTTAAAAATTGATACGGGTATGAATCGTGTGGGGATAAAGAATTTTGAAGATATTGAAAAAATTCTAAAACTTCAAAAGAATCAAGTTGAAGGTATCTATACACATTTCTCTAGTTCAGATGATGACTTAGTATACACAAATTCTCAAGTTAAGAAGTTTGAAGCTTTGGTTGAGAAATGTAATTACCCCTTTAAGTGGGTTCATGCTTCCAATACGCATGCTGCTACAAACATTCAATCAGATGTTTTTAATGCGATGCGTCTTGGGATTGGGCTCTATGGGTATGAAAAAGACAATCATGATTTAAAGAAAGTGATGCATCTCAAAACATCCATCATTCAAATTCAAAAGATTGAAGCATATGAAACTGTTGGGTATAATCGTACCTTCGAAGCAGATGAAGAGATGTTGATTGCGACCTTACCCATTGGGTATGCGGACGGGTTTGATGTGAGAATGAAATCTGTTTTGATTGGAAATAAAAAATACCCAATCGTGGGTAAGATTTGTATGGATCAGTGTATGGTAAGGGTGGATGAAACAGTCAAACTTCATGATACTGTCTCACTCATTTTAGATTATGAAGAAACACAAAGTGAAACGGGCATCATGCCTTATATTCTCATGACTTGTATTTCAAGTCGTGTTTCGCGGGTTAAAAAAAGTTCTAGTGATTCAAACTAGAACTTTTGTCTTTATTGTAGTTGATGATGTCATGATCTGCCAGAAGTAGTGACTGATAGAAGACTTTAAATGTGGGGTCATTTTCATTGTCTATAATATCATGAAGTCTTAAGTTACATTCATCCATAATCGCAAAGTGAATTTCATCTTGGAAGTTAAAGTTGAATTCTAAGTGTGCGTAGATGTGTAGGAATAATTTGAGTGCCACAAGTCTTTCTTGTGGTTTTTGTATGTTGTCGAAGTATTCAAAGAGATCATCAATGATTTTACTGAATGTGGTGATGCTGGCGTCTGTATTATAGTTTTGAAGGCGCAACATATAACGGATGATATTATTCAAGACCTTATTATAACAGCGCATGTTTGTAAGTTGTGTTGAACTGATAAATTTACGCCCATCTAGTTTTGTGTCAGGGACTTGTGTTAGGCAGTAGTTATATGTGATGCCAAATTCATTTTTTCGATACATCTTATATAAAAGGGCTGCAGCATAAGGTGTATCAAAAGGATCGACATCGGAGAAACCATCTCTTGAGACACGGGGATAAAGAATTGAAAGATTTTGGTTAAATGTGATTTCAACCTTATAAAAGTACTCATCATAAACAATGGCTTCAATGTAATGTGCGTCTTTTTTGAGTATGATGATTTGATTTTGATTGTAGAGCTCTTGGGCTTTGTCGATGACATCAATATCAAATAAATTTAACAGTTCCATAGACTTCATCCTTTCTGTTACTATCATAAGTCGCGCATCTTTGTTTATCAATAAAAGTGCATTATACTAAGGGACATAAGTTGAACGTGATATAATAACTTTGGTGATAAAATGGCAAGGCAAGCAAGACAAACACAAAACTCTTCAGTATTCTCAATCAAACAAAAAACAAATCAAGTTTTGTTTAGAGATAAAGAAGATCGAAAAGAATTTGTTTCTATTATGAAATCTTCAAAAGCAATGTATGGCTTTGATATCTATGCATATTGTTTATTGGATGAAGATGAATTTTGGCTTATTTTGAATGCGAAAAATCGCAGTATTGCATCGATTATGCAATCCATTACCATCTCTTATGCTTTATATAGAAGGGATGCGGAACATCTTTTCTCAAATCGTTACAATTCAAAACCCATTTACAATATTGAGGAACTCGATGATGAAATTGAAATGTTGAAAAGTGATTCTAGATATCAATCGTGTAGTTATTGTTTCTACAATCCTACAAAGAACATCCCACTCCCATTTATATCGCTGTTAGATGAACCGATTGAAATCGCACAGAAGCATCAAAAACGGTTGAGTGATGATGCATTTGTGAAGGTTGTGAGTCAGTCACTGAAGACTAAAGATGTTGAAAAAGTGAGTGATCGCAATTTATTTATTAAAGAAATATACGCAAACTATAATGTGACACAAAGACAATTGGC
>CAYSBB010000008.1:17035-25217 GCA_964429205.1 uncultured Erysipelothrix sp. | reverse complement strand
TTATTGAAGTTGCGACGGATGAAAACCGTCCCATGCATTAATATAAAAGGAAAGAGAAGTGATTTATGACTTCTCTTTTTTGAGCGTTTCAAGTTGAACATATAGTGCATCATTGGATAAGCGCAGTTCTCTTACCAAATAGATTAATGAAACCAAAAGTGATACCAAACTGATGATAAAGATCCATGCTGGAATGACGATGGGGATGCGATCAAACATTTGAAGTAACATCGAAAAGATCGCAAAGGTAAATGAGAATGCCCCAAAGAGTTGCATCTTGCGAATAAAATCCATTCTGATTTGAAGATTTGAGATTTGATTTAGAATGACCGCATCATTTTCATCATCATGAGCATTGATTAAATCGCGTACCAAACCTGCAATGGTTAAGAAACGATTGGTATAAGCTAGCATAAGTAGTGATGTTGCGGAAAATACTAAAGATGGGGTTTGTAAGTCTATGGTCATATTGGAAATCCTTTCTATTCATATTGATTGAATTCATCTTCTATTATACCTAAAATAAAGATATTGATAAAGGAGAAATAACAATGCGATTTTTAAAGAATTCAAATACGAATCCATTTTTCAATTTGGCACTTGATGAATATGCCATGCGCCATATTGATGTGGATGAAGATTTCTTTTTCTTATGGCAAAATGAGCCTTCTGTAATTATTGGAAACAACCAAAATGCAGTTGAAGAAGTAAATCAAAAATTTATTGATGAAAAAAACATTCATGTGGCACGCCGCGTATCAGGTGGTGGGG
Source organism: uncultured Erysipelothrix sp. (assembly GCA_964429205.1). Classification (GTDB taxonomy): domain Bacteria; phylum Bacillota_I; class Bacilli_A; order Erysipelotrichales; family Erysipelotrichaceae; genus Erysipelothrix. Next base: position 24,446 of record CAYSBB010000008.1, on the reverse strand, counting down.
CTGTTTATCACGATTTTGGGAATTTAAATTTCACGTTTATTATTAATGTTGATGATCCAGGGAAAGTGAACTATAAAAAGTTTGTCCAACCCATCATTGATGCTTTGGCTTCTATGGGTGTAAAGGCTGAGGCCAGTGGTCGCAATGACATCCTCATTGATGGTCTTAAAATTTCAGGCAATGCACAGCGTCTTGCGAATGGGAAACTGATGCATCATGGGACACTGATGTATGATTTAAATATTGAAGACATGGTGCGCTCACTCAACGTAGCGCCAGATAAAATCATTTCTAAAGGCATGAAATCGGTGAGATCACGGGTTACCAATATTAAAGATCATTTACCTGAAGGCACAACTTTACAAGATTTCTGGGATGCACTGCAATACTATTTGTCTGATGAGGGCAAAGATGAAGAGATTATCTTAAGTGATGAAGACATTCAAAAAATTCAAAAAGAGGCAGATGAAAGATTTTCTACTTGGGATTGGGTTTATGGAGCATCACCTGAATTCAACCTTAAAAACGAAGCACGCTTCAGTGGTGGTAAAGTTGAAGTCTTGGCGGATGTGGATAAAGGTGGCAGCATCAGATCCATTCGTTTTATGGGTGATTACTTAGGTCTTGAAGGGGTTTCTGAACTTGAGAAACAACTTGTAGGCGTGAAGTTTAAGATGGATGCAGTGGATGCTGTTTTATCGCAAAACGATTTGAGAATTTACTTTGGAAACATTACCAAAGAAGAGATTTTAAGTGTAATATTTCACTAGTTGTGAAGAAGTTAAATAATTTCACAGAGAATGGGTATATCCATTGAATGAGGTTACAGATAATGATAAAGTATAGTAGTAGGGCAATGCCCAATGGAAAGGGAATGGAAAATGACAAAAAGAAAAAAGAATAATGTACTTGATTTCGAAAAACAATTAAAAGATTTAGAAGTACATTTTCCAATGGTCCAAATTTTGGACGAAACAGGTAAAGTCGTAAATGAAGACTTAATGCCAGATTTAACAGATGATCAGTTAGTAGAACTCTTCTCAGACATGTTATGGTCAAGAGCGCTGAACGATCGTTCAACTACATTAGCACGTCAAGGACGCTTAGGCTTCTTTGCGCCAACAGCAGGACAAGAGGCAAGCCAACTTGCCAGTCACTTTGCATTTGATAAAGGAGATGTCTTGTTCCCAGGATATCGTGATATTCCTCAATTAATCAAACATGGTTTACCTGTGCATAAAGCATTCTTATGGAGTCGTGGACATGTCGAAGGAAATAACTATCCTGAAGATTTAAAAGCGTATCCACCACAAATTATTATCGGTGCTCAATATATTCAAGCAGCAGGTGCAGGTCTAGGACTTAAACGTCGTGGAAAACCAAACGTTGCATTCACATATACAGGAGATGGTGGTTCATCACAAGGGGATTTCTATGAGGGAATCAACTATGCTGGAGCATTCAAAGCACCTGTTGTGTTCTATATCCAAAATAACGGATATGCAATCTCAACACCAAGAGACAAACAAACAGCAGCTGTTACATTAGCTCAAAAAGCAGTTGCGGCAGGGGTGCCAGGAATTCAAGTTGATGGTATGGACGCACTTGCAGTTTATGCAGTAAGTAAGGCAGCACGTGATTGGGCACTTGCAGGAAACGGTCCTGTTGTCATTGAAACCATCACATCACGCTTTGGTCCTCACTCAATGTCAGGTGATGATCCAAAACGTTATCGTACACAAGCAAGCTTTGATGAATGGGATAAAAAAGACCCACTCATTCGTTTCCGTAACTACTTAACAGAAAAAGGACTTTGGAACGAAGAAAAAGAAGTTGCATTACTTGAAAAAGTAGATGAAGAACTCAAACAAGCTGTCAAGGATGCAGATGCTGCTCCAAAACAAAAGATTTCAGAATCACTCAAAGTGATGTTTGAAAATCCAACACATACAATTAAAGAACAAATCGCAGAGTTTGAAGCGAAGGAGGGAAATCGATAATGGCTAATTTAACAATGGTACAAGCTATTACAGATGCGCTTGATGTTGCTTTAGAACGTGATGAAAATACGTTAATTTTCGGTGAAGACGTTGGTGTTAACGGAGGGGTATTCCGTGCTACTGAAGGTCTTCAAGCAAAACATGGTGAAGATCGTGTCTTCGATACACCACTTGCAGAATCAGGAATCGGTGGACTTGCAATCGGACTTGCATTAGAAAAATTCCGTCCAATTCCAGAAATTCAGTTCTTTGGCTTCGTATTCGAAGTTATGGACTCAATTGTTACACAAATGGCACGTACACGTTTCCGTTTAGGTGGTACACGTGAAATGCCAATTACAATTCGTTCACCATTTGGTGGTGGTGTTCATACACCTGAACTTCACGCAGACAGTCTTGAAGGTCTTATTGCACAATCACCTGGAATTCGTGTTGTAATCCCAAGTAACCCATATGATGCAAAAGGATTACTCTTAGCATCAATCGAAAGTAATGACCCAGTGGTCTTCTTAGAACATATGAAACTTTACCGTTCATTCAGACAAGAAGTTCCAGAAGGACACTACACAATTGATTTAGACAAAGCAAATGTTGCTCATGAAGGAAATGACGTAACAATCGTAACTTATGGTTACATGGTACGTGAATCACTTAAAGCAGCAGAATCACTTAAAGAACAAGGTGTATCAGTTGAAGTTATTGACTTACGTACAGTATCTCCAATTGATGTTGACACAATTGTTGCTTCAGTTGAGAAAACAGGTCGCTTAGTTGTAGTTCAAGAAGCACAACGTCAAGCGGGCGTGGGCGCAACTGTTATGGCTGAAATTGCAGAACGTGCAATCTTAAACCTAAAAGCTCCAATCGGACGTGTTGCAGCACCTGATACAGTTTATCCATTTGGTTTAGCTGAAAATGATTGGCTACCAAACGAAGAAGACATTTCAAACAAAGTTCTTGAACTCATGAACTTTGACTAAGGGAGGAAATATGTCATTTATTTTTAAAATGCCAGACCTTGGCGAAGGAATCATCGAAGGTGAAATCGTTCAGTGGTTCGTTAAAGAAGGTGACACCATCGAAGCCGATGCACCTTTGCTAGAAATTCAAAACGACAAAATGGTCCAAGAAGTCCCTTCACCAAGAAGTGGAAAAATCACAAAGCTTTATTTCCAAGATGGAGAAGTTGCTAATGTTGGTGATGATCTTGTGGAATTTGATGGTGATGGATCAAGTGCAGCTGCATCAGCACCTGCAAAAGAAGAAGCTCCAGCTGCAGCACCTGCTGCATCAGGCAATACTTTCACATTTAATCTTCCAGATTTAGGTGAAGGTATCTTAGAAGGTGAAATCGTTCAGTGGTTAGTTAAAGAAGGCGATACTATTGAAGAAGATGGACCTTTAGTAGAAATTCAAAACGATAAAATGGTTCAAGAAGTTCCATCCCCAGTGGCAGGTACAATCTCTAAAATCTTAGTTGGAGATGGTACTGTCGCACACGTTGGTGATGCACTTGTTGAAATCGCAACAGATGGCGCTGTTTCAGCACCACAAGCTGCACCTGCTGCTCAAGCAGCTGCACCAGCACAAACTGCACCACAAGCACAAGTTGATGGTAAAGTTTATGCTGACAACAAAATTGCAGGACGTATTTTAGCATTACCAAGTGTACGTCAATATGCACGTGATAAGAATGTTGATTTAACACAAGTTGTTGCAACAGGAAAACGTGGACACGTAACAATGGCTGATGTGGATGCATTCTTAGCTGGAGGCGCACCTGCTGTTCAAGAAACAGTTGCTGAACAACCAGAAACAGCTGCACCAAAAGCACCAGAAGCTTCAAAACCAGCTGCACAACCTGCACAACCTATTAAAACAGATGGAGATACAAGCCGCGTCGCAATGACAATGACACGTAAAGCAATCGCTAATGCAATGGTAAATTCAAAAGCGAAAGCACCACATGTTACACTCTTTGACGAAGTTGAAGTTTCCAAACTTATGGATCACCGTAAGAAATTCAAAGATATTGCACTTGAGCAAGATGTTCGTTTAACATTCTTAACTTATGTAACAAAAGCAGTAACTGCAGTTGCACGTAAGTTCCCAGATCTTAATGCATCAATCGATGATACAACACAAGAAATTGTATACAAAAACTACTACAACATTGGTATCGCAGTCGATACACCACATGGACTTTATGTTCCAAACATTAAAGATGCTGACAAGAAGAGTATGTTTGCGATTGCGGATGAAATCGTAACACACGCTACAGCAGCAAATGAAGGAACATTAAAAGGACCAGACATGAGAGATGGTACAATCACAATCTCAAATATCGGTTCAGCACGTGGACAATGGTTTACACCAATTATCAACTACCCAGAAGTTGCAATTTTCGGAATGGGACGCATTGACAAAAAACCAATCGTCTTAGAAGATGGCACATTAGGTATTGGTAACATGATGTACTTATCACTCAGCTTTGATCATAGAATTATTGATGGTATGACAGCACAACTTGCGATGAATGAACTCAAACGCTTGTTAAGTGAACCAGAAATTCTATTAATGGAGGTATAAAATGGTTGTTGGAGATTACGCAATTGAACTTGAAACGGTCGTTATCGGTTCAGGTCCTGGTGGATATGTTGCAGCCATTCGTGCCGCACAAACAGGTCAAAAAGTTGCCATTATTGAAAGAGAATTTATCGGTGGTGTTTGTTTAAATGTTGGATGTATTCCTTCAAAAGCATTAATCAATGCTGGACACCGTTACCAAGAAGCTAAAAACTCAGCAGCATTTGGTATTTTAACCAAAGATGTTGAATTAGACTTCACTAAAACACAAGAGTGGAAAGATACACAAGTTGTTAATACACTAACAAAAGGTGTTGAAATGCTCTTAAAGAAAAACAAAGTAGAAATCATTCGTGGAGAAGCATTCTTCAATGATTCAAACTTGATTCGCGTTATTAATGATGACAGTGCACAATCATACACATTTAAAAATGCAATCATTGCAACAGGATCACGTCCAATCGAGATTCCTGGATTTAAATTTGGCGGTCGCGTCTTAGACTCAACCGGTGCACTTAACTTAAAAGAAGTACCTAAAAAACTTGTTGTTATCGGTGGTGGATACATCGGTAGTGAACTTGCAGGTGTTTATGCAAACTTAGGTACAGAAGTTACAATTCTTGAAGGATTACCATCAATCTTAAGTGCTTTTGACAAAGACATGGTAAAACTTGTTGAAGATAACTTTAAATCAAAAGATGTAAACATTGTTACATCCGCAATGGCTAAAAAAGCTGAAGAAACTGAAGATGGCGTGACTGTTACTTATGAAGTAGATGGTAAAGAAGTATCTGTTGATGCAGATTACGTACTTGTTACTGTAGGTCGTCGTCCAAATACAGATGATTTAGGTTTAGAGGCTGCAGGTGTTAAAATGAATGATCGTGGTATTGTTGAAGTAGACAAACAAAGCCGTACATCACAAAAACACATCTATGCAATTGGAGATATCGTTCCAGGACCACCTTTAGCACATAAAGCTTCATACGAAGCAAAAATTGCTGCTGAAGCGATCGCAGGACAAAATGTTGAAGTGGACTATGTTGCCATTCCAGCTGTCTGCTTTACAGATCCAGAACTTGCAACAGTTGGTTTAACACAAGAAGAAGCCAAAGAACAAGGCTTAGACGTTAAAGTTTCCAAATTCCCATTTGGTGCTAACGGTCGTGCTTTATCCTTAAATCAAACAGAAGGATTTGTACGTATTGTTACAGATAAAGAAACAGGTCTAGTACTTGGTGGTCAAGTTGCTGGTGTTGGTGCATCTGATTTAATTGCTGAACTTGCTTTAGCAGTTGAAGCACGTATGATGATTGAAGACTTAGCTCTTACAATCCATGCGCACCCAACCATGGCCGAAACCATTATGGATGCTTCTGAGTTATCACTTGGACTTCCAATTCATATCTAATGCTCGTACCAAAAGGCTTGGATTTCACTTGAAATCTGAGTCTTTTTTTCATGCTTTGAAAGTAAAGAGACAAAAGCAAATTATTGTGTTTATTAGTGTGAATTACTTTGAGACTAATTTTCAAATATGATATACTACTCTTTGGAGGTATTAAGGAAATGAAAAAATTATTAGTTAGTTTTGTAGCTTTAATGATGCTTGTTGCGTGTGGCCAATCAAGTGGAACTGCACAATCACGTTATGAAGGTGCATATAAAGCATTAAGTTCTGAAAAGACAGCACTTAAGGTAAGTGTGTCATCAATGTTTGATAACACAAAAGTAAGAATTCAAAATGATAACTTGGGACATGTAGTTCTCGATGAGAATGTTTATGCAGCGGTGAAAATTCCATTAGAGGGATCATACCAAGATGTACAAATCTTAGCTGCTGATGGTAGCTATTCAGTACTCAATGGTGAAGAAGAAGCTTATAAAGGCGATGCTGCTGGATATGTTGAAAACATTGGTGCTGCTTTATATGGCGAATTCAAAAACCTATTAGAAGAAACAGCACCTGAAATTGAAGAAACAGTGAATGGTGATGTTACAGAAGCAAACTTTGCTTTACAAAATACAGAAAAAGTCTTTGCGGCAATCGCAACAAATGAACTCCATGACATTGATTTAGACAGTACTAATGGTAAAGGAACCCTTACTTATGATAAGAAAGGTGCCTTAACAGGTGGTGTCTTCTATGTTGAGTTCTCAGGAACACTTGATAATGAAACATGGACAGGATCAACTAAACTAGAATTCTCAGTTGTTGATGCATCAAGTGTTACATTACCTGATGCATTTCAATAAGCATTAATTTGAAGGGTCTTTATTATTTAGGACTCTTTTTTTGTTGCTTTCTTTGTGAATAAAATACCGTACTTGTAAGCAAATCACACAATAATGAAAATGTTTCAGAGATTATGTAAAACTCTTGAAAATAATCGAAATACTTTCTATCATTTGGTTGACATATGGTTTCAAAGTTTATATAATGATTACAACGTAACCAGATAAACGTTACGAGAAGGAGAATGAAATATGAAGAAATTTGTTACATTATTAGCAACTTTCCTAGTACTGGCTACTCTTACAGCATGTGGTTCAACAGAACCAGCTGGTAAGATGACAATCGGTACACCACCACTGACAGGTGACTTCCTTGATGGTTGGGGAAACAGTGCTTATGACCGTATCGTCCGTGATATGATTCATGGATATCCAACATACGACTATACTGATGCAGGTGAGTTTGTATTAAACAAAACTGTAGTAGACAAAGAAGAAGTTACAGAGAACGAAGATGGTTCAAAAACTTATACATTTACCATCCATAAAGATCTCAAATGGTCAGATGATACACCAATCACAGCTAAAGA
>CAYSBB010000008.1:0-16935 GCA_964429205.1 uncultured Erysipelothrix sp. | reverse complement strand
AAAATGACATTTGGTGGCGATACAGCTGATATGGCAGCAGTAGCAAACTACGTTTCTACAAAAGAAAGATTTGCTCCTACAGTTACATCAGGTATGTATAACTTTGTAAGCTACGAACAAGAAACAGTTACAATGGAAGTTAACCCTAACTTTAAAGGTGACTACCGTGGACACAAACCTTCAATTAAAACAGTTGAAGTTAAACGTGTTAACGAAACACTTGACGTAGATTACGTATTAAGTGGCGACATCGATATCACAACAGGTGTTGTTGAAGGTGAAAAAATTGAAAAAGCACTTGCAGCTCAAGAAGAAGGCAAAGCAGGTCTTACAACTTATGAACGTAACGGATATGGTTACTTAGGTTTCCATAACGACTTTGGTCCTGTTAAAGATGTTAAAGTACGTCAAGCAATCGGATTCTTAGTAGACCGTGAAGAATTTGTTAACGGTATCTTAGGTGGATACGGTGTTACAGTAAATGGTGAGTACGGTTTAGGTCAGTGGATGTATAAAGAAAATGCTGAAGCAATCGAAAACGATCTTATCAACTATGTATACGATCCAGATCAAGCAGCAAAACTTCTTGATGAAACTGAGTGGAACAAAGATGAAAACGGTGCACCATATGCAGGTAACGGTTTCCGTTATAACGACAAAGGCGACAAACTTGTGATTAACCACGCTGGTTCAGAAAACAACCCAATTACAGACTTAATTGCATCTGACTTAGTTGGACGCTTTGAAAAAGCTGGTATTGAGTATAATGTAGACTTCTTAGACTTTAACGTTATGTTAGATTACTTCTACAACGACGAAGGTCAACAAGAAGCAGCACTTGGTGCACGTAAATATCATACATTTAACTTGGCATCATCATTCCAAGCAGCTTATGATCCATACTACTCATACCATTCAAAATACTATGGTACATGGATGAACAGTACACAAACTAACGATCCTAAGTTTGACGAATTAGTGGAAACAATGCGTGGACTTGATCCAGAACAACATGACGAATTCTCAGAAGCATGGCTTGAATTCCAAGTTTACTGGAACGAACAACTACCAAACTTCCCACTCTATTCAAATAAATACTACGATATCTACGGTCCAACTTTAGATAACGTAAATACAACACCATTCTATTCAATTGGTAGAGCAGTTATCGACATCACACTTAAATAAAATTTGATGTTGAGAAAACACAGTAAAATGTGTATAATTAAATAGTTAACCTAAATTAAAGGGGACGGTGGATTATTTCGCTGTCACCTTTAATTTTCTGTGTAAAGGAGTAAGAGATGTTTAAGTATATTGGCAAAAGAATTGTATCGATGATACCTGTCGTGTTTGTGATATCAGTCATGCTTTTTGGAATGTTTAAATCGATGCCAGGTGATCCCGTACGTGCATTGATGCCACAAGGTGGAAACCTATCCCCTGAACAAATCCAAGTTGAACGACAAAAAATAATAGAATTGTACGGTTTTGATAAACCATTACCTGTACAATATGCAAAATGGATTGGAGAATTATCTCAAGGGAATTTAGGAGTTTCGACTCAATATAAACGTCCTGCAATTGATGTTATTAAAGAACCAATGAAAAACACAATCATTTTAAATATTGTGTCACTGGTAATTGCTTTTATGATATCGATACCTGTTGGAATTAAATCTGCGGTGAAACGTGGATCAACTTATGATAACTTCTGGCAAGTGTTTTCACTTGTGGGAATGTCAGTTCCGACATTTTTCATCGCAATGGTGACCATTTTCATTTTTGCGATTAAGTTAGGTTTATTTCCAATTGGTGGTATGCCCTCTAAAAACGTTGGAGGAGTCTATGCCTTACAATATATTCGTTATATAACACTCCCAGTATTTACCCTTACTTTAGGGTCACTTGCTAGTGTTATTCGTTATGTGCGAAATGCGATGATTGAAGCATTAAGCCAAGATTATATTAGAACTGCGCGTTCTAAAGGTCTTTCAGAAAAAGTGGTAATTTATCACCATGCTTTCAGAAATGCTTTAATTCCTATTGTTACATTAGTTGCAGGATCACTTGTTTCCGTCTTTGGTGGATCCATGATTACAGAGAAAATCTTTGCGTTTAACGGGATTGGAACTGTTATGATCAATGCGATTAATAACCGAGATTTTATGATTGTGCTTGCCCTAAATATGTTCTATTCAGTATTGGCATTATTTGCGAACCTACTGATGGACTTAGGATATGCACTGGTTGACCCTCGTGTTAAATTAGATTAAGGAGAATATTTTTATGGACAAAAAAGATAATGTATTTAAAAAACTACTCTCCTCAATCGGAAGTATGTTTAAAAGACTGTTCGCCTTTGGTGGCAGTAATGTAGAATTTGATGATGAACTGATGAGTCCACGTGAAATGATTACTAAAAACTTCTTTAGAAATCGTCTTGCGGTGGGTGGCTTAATCATGTTTATCATTATGGCAAGTACCGTTGTGGTGGGATCCTTTGCATTTCCTGTAAACTTCAACGATAACGCGCCAAGTTTAAGAAATACCGCACCTGGTAAAAACTTTCTTAAAGTACCTTCTAAAATTCAAAAAGAAGGTGTTTCATACATTACATCTGGTGTAAGTTACTCATTGGGTGTTAATAATGATGGAAAAGTTTACTTTTGGGGTGTAAACACTGAAGGAATTAAAGATTTTCCTGAGGAAATTAAAAATGGAAAAGTTAAAGATCTTGCATCAGGAGACAGACATGCCGTTGCGATTATGGAAGATAATTCTTTAGTTGCATGGGGATTAAACACTTTTGAACAAGGTTCGATTCCTGTAACTGTTTCACAAGCAGCGATTAAAGAGCGTCCTAAAAAAGTGTTTGCGGGAGACTTATTTTCAGGTCTTCTTACAGAAAAAGGCACTGTTTATATTTGGGGTTCAACCTTAAACTCTAAATTAGATTTAATTCCAAGAGCAATTCAAGGACATGTTGTTGATGTTGTTGTTGGGGGTGCAAACGCACTTTACTTACTCGATGATGGTACGGTTGCAGTTAACGGTTTAAAAGGTAAACCTGTTGAAGCACGTATCCCTGAAGAACTTCAAGATGGCAGTGTAAAAATTGTAGATATTGCACTTACAAATGATGTTGCTTTAGCACTTGATGATAAAGGACAACTTCATATTTGGGGAAGTAATGCATCACTTGCTTACAGAATACCTGAAGAAATTAATACTTTAGATATTGCGAAAATTGAAGGAGCACGTGATCACTTTACTGTTTTAGATACAACTGGTCATGTACATGCTTGGGGAAGTACATCCCATGCACAAGCTGATACAAAACCAGTTGATGGAAAAACATATGATGATATTTATTCTGGTTACTATCAAACATATGCAAATAAAGATGGAAAAGTTACAGGCTTTGGTTTCAGAGGTTTCTTATTAGGATCTGATGACTGGGGTCGTGATGTGTCACTAAGACTCATCCATGGTGGACGTATTACAATGTTCATTGGTGTTATTTCCGTTCTTATCTCAACAAGTATTGGTGTATTAGTAGGACTGATTGCTGGTTTCTATGGTGGACGTATTGATAACTTACTCATGCGTTTTGCAGAGATTGTTTCATCTTTCCCATTCTTACCACTTGCAATTACGCTTTCAACACTAATGGCTGATAAACTCAACCAATCACAACGACTCTTTATGGTTATGATTATCTTGGGTATTATCTCTTGGCCAGGACTTGCACGTATGATTCGTGGACAAATCCTTGCTGAGCGTGAAAAAGACTTTGTACTTGCAGCACGCGCCTTAGGGTTACCTACTGGTAAAATTATTTTCAAACATATCTTACCTGCAGTATTTAATATTATTATTGTTACAATGACACTTGGTTATGCTGGTAACTTACTCACTGAATCTGGACTATCATTCCTTGGATTTGGTGTTGTACCACCACAACCCTCATGGGGTAACATGCTTACCACATCACAATCCGCAAAAGTTATTGAACACTATTGGTGGCAATGGGTACTCCCAGCACTTTGTGTTCTACTTGCAGCTTTATCTGTTAACTTAGTGGGTGATGGATTACGTGAAGCAATGGACCCAAGAGCAAACGAAAAATAAGGAAGGAGAAATATCGATGTCAAATAGAGCACTCTTAAGGGTGGAAAATCTGCAAAAGTATTTCCCCTTAAAAAAGAAAAGCGTGTTTCAAAAAGAAACAGAATATGTTCGCGCTAATAAAGATATCACTTTAAATATTTATGAAGGTGAAACTTTAGGATTAGTGGGTGAGTCTGGATGTGGTAAGTCTACATTTGGTCGTACACTGATTCAATTATATGAACAAACAGCTGGAGTCAGTCTTTACTATGGTGAGACCATTGAAGAAATGATGCCAGAATATGTAGGGAAAACATATAAAAAATTCCCATCAATTTTCAAAAACTACGACAAAGATTTAGAAGCACTCAACACTTTAACTGAAGAAGTAAAGCATGTTGAAAACGCAGCGGATCCAAAAGTAGAAAGTTTAAGACTTTTAAAAATCGATTTTGAAAACAAATACGGTAATATATTAAGACTTGTGGGTGGACTTTTAGTTCATGATGACTTAAATAAAGTAAGCTCACTTTTATCAAACAAATTTACTGAAGGCTCACAAGTTGCAAGTCTTCGTAAAAAAGTAAACTTTGAAGAGCACCGTCTTCAAGTGCGCGGCGAAGATGCATCAAAATCCAAAAAAGTTCAAGACATGAGAAAAGAACTGGATGCAGCCCAAGCAAAATTAGATAAAGTCAATGCTGATATTAAAGCATTTAAAGCACCATTAAAATCACATCCTCGATATGAAGAATTCGAAAGTTTAAGAGATGCTGGTATTGTACTTTCATCTCTAAACAAAAAAGAAATGCGTCGTTTAAGAAATGACTTACAAATCATTTTCCAAGACCCATACTCTTCACTCGATCCACGTTTTACCGTTGGAAACATTATCGGAGAAGGCTTGATTGCGCATGGTTTATTTACAGATACAAAGAGTAAAGAATACCAAGAGTATATCGAAGATATCATGGAAAAATGTGGTTTAGAACGCAAATATATCCACCGTTATCCTCACCAATTCTCTGGGGGACAAAGACAAAGAATCGGGATCGCAAGAGCTTTAGCCTTAAATCCTAAATTCGTTGTGGCTGATGAGGCTGTTAGTGCGTTAGACGTTTCCATCCAATCACAAATCATTAACTTACTCCAAGATTTAAAAGATGAAAACAATCTTACATACTTATTCATTACCCACGACTTGGGTGTTGTACGTTATATTTCAGATAGAATTGGTGTTATGTACTTTGGTAACTTAGTAGAACTTGCACCAGCTGAAGCAATTTTCGAAAATCCTCAACATCCATATACAAGAGAATTACTCAACGCTATTCCAAAAATGAAACGCCCAGGCGAGGTTATTGAACCCCTACCACTTTATGTAGAAAACGATATTTTCGATTTCCACTTTAAAGAAACAGGCGAAACAGATAAAGACTGGTACGAAGTATCTCCAGGACACTTTGTGGCATGTAACTTAAAACACCCAAATAGAGTATAGGAGGCAGGTTTATGAGTTTATTAGAAGTTAAAAATTTACATACCTACTTCGATACAAGAAGAGGTGTTGTAAAAGCTGTAAATGGTATTTCCTTTAGCTTAGAAGAAGGAAAAACAATCGGGATTGTTGGTGAAAGTGGATCTGGAAAAAGCCAGACCGCAATGAGTATTTTAAAACTCTTTGAACCAAACCAACGTATTGCGGATGGAGAAATTGTTTTTGATGGTCGTGTCATTAATGACTTACCAGAAAAAGAACTCCAAAAAATTCGCGGTAACGATATTTCAATGATTTTCCAAGAGCCCATGACAAGTTTAAACCCTGTGTTTACGGTTGAAGACCAAATTAATGAAGTATTAATGTTACACCAAAACTTAAACGAAAAAGAAGCAAGCGCAAAATCACGCGAAATGCTTCAATCTGTTAAAATCGCAAATCCAGACAACGTGATGAAACAATATCCTCACCAATTATCAGGCGGGATGAGTCAACGTGTCATGATTGCGATGGCTCTAGCATGTAATCCAAAGTTACTGATTGCGGATGAGCCTACAACAGCTTTAGACGTCATCATTCAAGCTGAAATCTTAAAGCTCATGAATGATTTAAAAACTGACTTTAACACATCCATTATGTTTATTACCCATGACCTTGGTGTTATTTCACAAATGGCTGATGATGTGATTGTTATGCACGGTGGAAAAATTGTAGAGGCAGGGCCAATTCTATCAATCTTTGATAATGCGACCCACCCTTATACAAAACGTTTGATGGCAGCGTTCTTAAAAACTGACATCTCAAGACGTAAAGATGAAAAAGAGATGGAACAAGATTTATTTTCAGCAGAAAATGAAACCTTTGATTTCAAAAACTTCCGTGAAAATAACGCAGCAGATTCAGATTGGGTAGAGGTCGATGCAGGTCACTTTGTGGCAGCACGTCTAAAATAATATGTTTTTCGGAAAAAGAAGAAAGAAACTTCTCGAAAACGAAGAAGAAAATTTAAAGAAACTTCAAGAGTTAGAAGATGAAGATATAAAAGCGATAATCATTGCAGGATTGATTACATTCGTTCCTGCAGTTATTCTCATGCTTGGCGCCTTCTATCTCATTGTTTGGTTTTTATTCTTAAGATAGGAAGCACACGTGCTTCCTTTTCTGTATTTAGGAGGAAATTTTGAACTTAAAAAAAGCTTTATTTCATGAATCTAAAAAAAGAATTTTAATATTATTTACAATGCTCACTTTTGTCATCTTTGCGGTATTTTTAACGCTGTCACTTCACTTTTCAAAATATAGAATTCAAGAAACACTCAAGAAACACAATTTGGCTGAAACCATGATCTTTTATACAGAAAATACCGATATTGTTAAGTATGGGTTAGATGGATTTGAATACACCAGTGGTCGCGCTAAAAATTATGCAGATGAATTTGGTTATGATGTTAGTGAAGTCCCTGTTGTCAGTTACGTAGATTTAACACTGGAAGCCTATCAAGATGATTATCCAGTACTTAAAGGTAAAAAACTATCTGAACTTGAAGATAATGAAATTGCGATCAGTCAAGAGTACGCAAGAACACTGGGTGAAAACCCCCTTGAAAAAACTCTTGATTGGTATGGACAAGAACTTGTGGTCAAAAGTGTCATTGAATATCCAAACTTTGAACTATACTATCAACCCTTAGAAACACTCTCTAACTTACATTTATTTAGAGAAGGCATGATGGGACAAGGGATCGCAAGTGAAGATACGGTCCGTGCGCTTTCAAAGCATGTTTCTTACCACACTTTTTATGATCGTTTTGGGACTGATGATCACTGGGATGAACAGTTTTCACAAAAAATGCTGATAAAAATTAAATATGATCAATTCACATTTGATAAAGAAAATGATTTCATCAATGAAATCACAGGTTATAACATCACAATGAGTATTATTGATGATATTGATGATATCTATCCACTCACACTTTTAACACGTTCTAACCCACTACCAGAAATGTTGAAATCAACCATTGCGAAGTTTGTGGTCAGTGCTATTATTGTGAGTTCTGTTTATGCATTTTATATTCACTTTAAAAATGAACTCCATTCTAAACATAAAACACTTGCGACGCTCAATCTTATTGGTGTGAAGTTTAAAGCAGTACTCAAAGAATATGCGAAGTTCTTTGTGTTGTTATTTGGTGCTTCTTTTGTGATGAGTTATGGTGCAATAAGATTGCTTGGCATATGGAAACCAAGCTTTAAACCCAGTCTTGTTTCTACAAGTTATGCATTTTTAATTTCTTTAGGATTTATCATTGTTATTTTTGGGGTTTTTGTGTTTAACTTAATCAAGATTCAAAAGCGTGCTTTAGAATCGTATAAATCAGGAGGTCTTACATATCTTAAACTTCCAGAGACAACACAAAATAATCTTGCCTTGAACCTCTCTTTAAAACGTTTCACAAAGACCTTTGGTTTAAACTTGGGCTTCGCGCTCAGTGTTGCTTTATCCATCTCTGTGGTCCTTGTATCCATGTCTGCGCTGAACTCCATTAAAAATGTCTATCATAAAGATACCTTGGGTTTAAGTTTTGATTATTACATTGAAGATTTAGATGTCGATACATATCTTAAGTATCGTGAAATGGGAATCGATGTGGCACAAGTCTATAAACAAACCGGCATGACCTTTTTAGATTACTCAATCTCACAACCTGTAGACAAAGTTACTTCAGGCAGTGTGATTACCATTTATGATGACATTGAACCCTTCATGGTACTTGATAAAGGCGAAATGCCACCCCACGCAAGTACCTTTACAGGAGAAACTGAATGGGAAGTGTATGAGCGGATTGAAGTTTTGGCAAGTAAACGTTTGATGGATACAAATGGCCTTTTTGTTCAATCAAATCCAGAAGGTCCTGTTGATAAACACTACTTATTTATCAAACAAACACTTAACTCTTATGAGCGTGGTTTACCAATTCGTGGATCATTTGCGACACTGATGGATAGGGGATATGTCAGTTATTTTTATAAGAAATCAAGAATTCAATCTGTAATAAATGAAAATATGACACTACTCCCAGTAATTGTGAATTTAAACGGCGTCATGACACAAGAGAACTTTGAAAAAGAAATGATCACACACGATTTCAATATCACACCAATTGATAAAATATTAAAGGAGTTTTCTGATTCCAATGAAAAGCTTAATCAAGATTCTTTTGACATTTTACTCCTCATTGTTATTGCGATGAGTATTCAAGCACTCTTTAACATATCAGGGGTTCTTGTTCAAATGAATCACAACAAACAGAAAGAAGATACCTTCTACTTAAGAGTAGGGATGCAAACACCACTTCTTAAAAAAGTAAGTATTTTAGAATTAGGAATTAGAATAATCACCTCAATTCTCATTGTGATGGTGTTTGTGGTTTCATTATTACCTGTACTCAACCATCAACTAACAGAAAGCTTTGCGATTCTCTTTTTACCTTCATCTTATTTAAAAGAAATCTTAAGTGTCAGTCTAATCGTGATTATGGGTTTGGTTATTGGTTTTATCATCGTATCAAAAAGAAAGGAAGTAACACATGCTGAAAATTGAAAATCTCAGTAAATCATATAAAGTACCTTATGGAGAACTGAAAGTATTAGAAAATATAAATTTAACGGTCGATCAAGGTGAATTTTTAATGGTGATGGGTGAATCTGGTTCTGGAAAAACAACCTTCATCAACTGTATCTCAACCTTACTTGAACCCAGTAGCGGCCGTGTACTTCTTGATGATAAAGATCTCATGGAACTTAAAAGTAAAGAAATTGAGCATTTAAGACTTCATGATGTGGCGTATATCTTTCAAGAAAACTACATGATAGAAGGCTTAAGCATACTTGAAAACATTATGATTTCGCGTCTTCAATATGATGAAAACGCAAAAGACAAAGCTATAGATCTTATGAAACGCTTAAAGATTGAAGATATCAAAGATAAATATCCGCATCAAGTCAGTGGGGGAGAAAGACAAAGGGCTGCGATTGCGCGCGCTTTAATTAATGATCCCAAAATCTTATTTGCGGATGAACCCACCGCATCACTCAATCCCAAAACAGCCACATTACTCATGGAAGCTTTAAGGGAACTGAATGAAGAAGGTTATACCATCATCATGGTAACGCACTCCGTTCAAGCCGCAAGTTTTGGCTCAAGACTACTAGTTTTAAGTGATCAGAACTTTGAGGTGGATTTAAAACTGCCCAAAGAAAATACCCATGAGTTTATTTTAGAAAATATTTCAACTTATTTATAAAAAAACAAGCAATGCTTGTTTTTTTTTAGCGCTTGACTACTCAAGAGTAAATCCCTATGTTATAATTAGTTAGTCGATTAACTAATGAGGTGAACTATGGAACAAATACTGGTTGATTTATTCAGAGAATTAGCACAAAAACATCGCGGTGTTATCCAAAATTATTTGAGGGATTATCAAATATATTTAGGACAGCATCGTATTTTATTTCGATTGGAAGAAAATCCAAAGATTACACTTACAGAATTAACGGAAATTTTAGATGTTTCAAAAGAAAGTTTGTCTATGAGTATTAAGCGCATGGAACAAGCCGGTCTCATTGATAAAGAACGCGACACAAAAGACAAAAGAAGAACACTTTTAAGTCTGAGTCCCAAAGGATTAGAAACTTCAAAAGCATGTCGAGATGGCTTTAAAAGTATCAATACGCGCATGTTTATCAATTTAACAGAAGAAGAGAAGGAAAGTCTTTCAATCTTGTTTAAAAAGATGATTGAAGGATTGGAAGGAGAAGAGATATGAAAAGGATCTTAAAATATTTAAAACCCGATATGTGGTTTGCGATTCTTGGGGTCAGTTTTGTGGCTGGAAGTGCCTTACTTGAACTGTACCAAATAAGGATCATGGGTGGCATTATTGATGTTGGGATTCAAAATGCGGATATGAAGTTAATCTTAAGTATGGGTTATAAAATGATTGGCCTTGCGTTTGTGGGGATTGTGATTTCAGTTTTGGGACTGATTATTCCTGCCACGGTCACCACGCGTTTTGCGCATCGACTAAGAACAGATCTTTATGAGAAAATTCAAAAGTTCTCTATTAAAAATGTGAACAGATTTCAAACCGCATCCCTGGTGACACGTCTTACCAATGATGTGGACTTTATTCAGCGTACAACACTCATGAGCTTAAGAATGCTGGTGCGTGCACCGGTACTTTTATTCAGTACTGTTTATTTAACCTATAGTACCAATAAATTTTTATCACGCGTACCTTTAATTGCGGTGATTTTATTATCCTTTGTGATGTTATATATTGTCTCCAATGGATTTCCACGCTTCATTAAACTTCAAGAAAAACTGGATGGATTAAACCGTAAGATTCAAGAGTCTCTCATAAACGTACGTGTGATTAAATCATTTGTAAGAGAAGACATGGAAGAAACACGCTTCAGTGTTGATAATAAAGGCTTCTATGATGCATCCATGCGTGCGCACGGGTTAATGCTGTTGATTGATCCAGCACTGATGAGTGCAATTAACTTTGCGACTATTTTTATCATGTACTTTGCATCATTTTTAATCATTGATTCAAAAGTCATCGCAATTGGAGACTTACTTGTTTTTGTGAACTACTTACGTTTTACGATGTTTTCAATGATGATGATTACACATGTCTTCATGATGATGACACGCTCCAAAGCATCACTACAACGTATTAATGAAGTCTTTGATGAACCCATTGATATTGAAAGTGAATCAAATGAAGTCATTGAGGGCGAAGGAAAGATTGAATTCAAAGATGTATCGTTCAAATACTTTGATGAAGAAGATGTCAAATATACCCTTAAAAACATTAACTTTGAAGTAACCCCTGGTGAAAGACTGGGTATTATTGGAAGTACGGGATCAGGAAAGACAACACTGATTAACTTATTGGGTCGATTGATGGATGTGAGTGAGGGTGAAATCTTAGTAGACGGGATTAATGTAAAAGACTTTGATTTAAAAGATCTTCGCAGTCGCTTTGGTTTTGTGCCACAAAAGAATATCTTGTTTAAAGGAACCATCGCCAGTAATTTAAGACTGGGTAATGATAATGCAAGTGATGCTTTACTAGATCTTGCGACCACAACCGCTTCCATTCATGATTATATTCAAACACAAGATGAAGGGTATGATGCTGAGGTTCAACAAGGGGGTCTTAATTTCTCTGGAGGTCAAAGACAAAGGCTTTGTATTGCGCGTGCTTTAGCGGTAGAACCACAAGTTTTAATTCTTGATGACTCTACTTCAGCATTAGACGCTGAAACTGAGAAGAATGTGATGGAAGGCTTAAACAAGCACTTTAAAGAAATGACCATCATCTCCATTGCACAAAAGATTTCTTCTGTTGCGATGATGGACAGGATCCTTGTCTTAAACGAAGGAGAAATTGTTGGATTAGGAACTCACGATACACTCCTAGAAAACTGTAGTGTTTATCAAGAAATTTATGAATCACAAATTAGAAATGAGGTGTCAGCATGAGTCGACGCGTAGGAACCGCAAAGCCAAAAGATCAATCTAAAACTTTAAAAAGGCTTTTAGCTTATTTGGGTCAAAATAAATTGATGATGCTGGTGGTTATTGTACTTTCAACCCTTTCTACATTGGGTGGTTTGTATGGTGCATATGCTGTATCACCAGTCATTACCATTATTGAAAAGGGGGTTAAAGGACTTTTACCCCGCGCAGAAGTAACATCACTTTTAATGCGACAACTTTCAATCTTAGTGGTGATTTATACAGGTGAGATTTTAATGAGTTATGCTGCAGCACGCTTAATGCTTGTGATCTCTCAAAGAACGGTCTATAAGATTCGTGAAGAGATGTATGCACGCATGCTGAAACTGGATGTGAAGTATCATGATCAAAATGCCCATGGTGATTTGATGAGTCGTTTTACCAATGATGTTGATTTGGTTCAGGAAGGATTAAATACTGCAGCAGCTTCCATGGTTGTTAATGCAATGACCTTAGTGGGTACGATTGCATATATGATTTATTTGAGCCCCATACTGTCAGTGGTGACTTTGGGAATCATTCCGTTACTGATGCTGATGTCACGTACCATTGTGAAATACAGTCGTATTTATTCGCGCCAACAACAACGTTCTTTAGGGGTCTTAAATGGCTATATTGAAGAGAGTGTTGAAGGTCAAATGGTCATGCAACTGTTTAATCATGAAGAAAAATCACATGAGAATATGAGTCATTTCTCAGATGACTTTAGAAATAAAACGCGTCTTGCACAAATGACATCTGCGATGATGTTTCCCTTAATGCAAAATGTGAACCTCATTAATTATGCTTTAATTGGAATTGTGGGTGGTTGGCTCTCTATTAATAGAAGTCTCAGTATTGGTAACTTAGGGGCATATGTGAATATGACGCGTACCTTGGGACGCCCCATCAACATGCTCGCAAACCACTATACAATTTTACAATCATCCTTAGCGGCAGCTGAAAGAATCTTTGAACTTTTAGATTGGGAAGAAGAAACAGTCGGTGAAGATGAAATTATGCTTAAAGATGTGGTGGGTGATGTGGTCTTTCAAGATGTTCACTTTGGTTATGAACCTGGTCAAGAAGTCCTTAAAGGCATTTCATTTTGGGCAAAATCTGGCCAGAAGATCGCTTTTGTGGGATCTACGGGTGCGGGTAAAACAACCATCATTAACTTAATTTCTAGATTTTATGATATTCAAGAAGGTAGTATTACTTTAGATGGTGTGAATCTTTATGATATCAATCGTTATAGCTTAAGAAAGAACATTGCGATGGTACTTCAAGATACAAACCTCTTTACTGGTACGATTATGGAAAACATCCGTTATGGTAATTTAGAGGCATCAGATGAAGCCTGTATTGAAGCGGCGAAGCTTGCGAATGCGCATCACTTTATTGAGCGTTTGGAGTTTGGTTATGATACGATCATTTCAGGATCTGGAGATGAACTCTCTCAAGGTCAAAAACAACTCTTAAATATTGCGCGTGCTGCAGTTGCGAATCCTAAGATTTTAATTCTTGATGAAGCAACTTCAAGTATTGATACGCGTACTGAACGTCTGATTGAAGTGGGTATGGATCGTCTGATGGAAGGGCGTACCACCTTTGTGATTGCACACCGTCTTTCAACAGTAAGAAACTCTAATGCGATTTTAGTACTGGAGCATGGTGAAATCATTGAACGTGGTGGCCATGATGAATTACTTGAACTGGATGGTCGATATGCATCACTTTATCATGGTCAATCTGAATTGACTTAATAAACGAGGACTCTCATGGTATAATGTTTTTGAAAAGGATGTGATCCCATGAGAGTAGAATACATTGATAATAATGGTTATGTTATAGAAACAGAAAAAGCGGTCTATGTTTTTAATTTTGTGGATGGGTTACTCCCAGGTACATATTTTAGAAATAACAAGCCGCTTATTTTCTTTGTCTCCAATGGCAATCGAGAATATTATTCTGAAGGCATATATTCCTATAAGAAAACCGTCATATTTTCCTATGACATCTTACAAGAGCCTTATCAAAAAGTGTTTAAAATGTATCCCAACGAGATGATCCATCTTGGTTTTGCGAAGGTATATGCTTATGGCACAACTAGAGAAGGTGTGGTTTATGTGGTGAAGGAAGATGATAAGACTTTTATTGACGCAGGAAACTTAAATAACTGGCACTACCAAGAGTTTTCAACAACGAAACGTGTAGAAATGGAAACTGAAAATTTCTTAAGCAATCTAATGGAACTAGAAGGACATTCAAATCCTGATGTACTCATATTTCCAGTGAATGCAGAGATTGGTTATAATTATGATCATGGCGCAAAAAGAGCGGTGCGTATTTTAAAACCAAAACACTTCTTCCCAACACAATATGAACGCTTGAGTCGCATCAATGAGTTCATCAACTGGACAGAAACAGAAGAAAATACACAGTTTCACTTTCCAAAATACAACAATCAAATTTTTGAGGTGAAAGATGATACAAGCAGTAATATTTGACTTAGACGGGACACTTTTAAATTCATTAGCGGATTTAGGAAACAGTGTGAACCGTGTTTTAACGCATTTTAATAAAGAAATTTACCCCCTTTCAACATACAACACGTTTGTTGGAAATGGTGTTTATAAATTAGTACAGCGTGCATTTGGTGAAGACTTTGAAGCACTGGATACAGCTTTTGAATTGTTTTTAAAAGACTATGAAGCAAATTGTGATGTTGATTCAAAACTTTATGAAGGTGTTCATGAACTTTTAAAATCGCTCAATGATAAAAATATCCCCATTGCGATCAGTACCAATAAAGCACAAAACTTAACCGATAAATTGGTGAAGCATTATATGGGTGATATTGAATTTGTGGCTGTGATTGGAGACCGTTTTGATGATCTTAAAAAACCTAATCCACATTATCCACTTCAAATCATGGATAAGATGAACTTAAAACCAGAAAATATTTTATTTGTGGGGGATTCAGATGTTGATATGATGACCGCCAAAAGTGCTGGCTTTAAAGCAGTTGGGGTTTCATGGGGCTTTAGAAGTACTGAAGAACTTGAACGCAGTGGTGCAAATGAAATCATCACAAATGCTTCTGAAGTACTAAAGTTTTTTGAGAATGTATGATAAAATAGTGAAAGAAGAAACGGAAGTGAAGAAAAATGATGAATCGACAAGATTTAGTATATGTTTGTGGGCATAAGTATCCAGATACAGACTCCATTGTCTCCGCGATTGCTTATGCACATTTCAAACAGTCTTTGGGTATGAACGCTGTCGCATGTCGTTTGGGTCCCATTAATGATGAAACAAAATATTTACTTGAAAGATTTAATGAACCAAAACCACTTTTATTAAAAGACGCACGTGCTGTTTTAGAAGAAATTGAGATGGATGATGTTAAGACCATCAAGATTGATACCACCATTCGTGAAGCCATGGATATTATGGCCGAAACAGGGCGTCAAGCGCTGGCAGTTGTGAATGAAAGAAATCAACTTTTAGGTGTTATCACAAACTCTAACTTAAGTTATGTTGCGATGGGTGATACTGCACATACCATTGATATGCTCAGTAGAACTTCAGTTGAAAACATCACGAAGACCATTGAAGGGCGTTTGGTTTATGCACCGCTTGATTTTAGCTTTAATGGTAAGGTCAGTATTGTGGCAATTGCCTCAACTCGACTTAAACACTATGAATTAGAAAACCGTCTTGTGATTATTGGAAATGATGTTCAAGCACAAATCAGTGCCATTGAAATGGGTGCTGCAGGGATTATTACTGTTTGGTGTGATTCCATTGCGCCACAAGTCATTGAAAAAGCTAAAGAGCATGAATGTGCTGTGATCATGTCATCTCTTGGAACACTCAATACATCGCGTTATCTATTCTTCTCCGCTTCAGTAAAAGAGGTTATGACAACAGATCCTGTTTTCTTCAACAAGAGTGAATTTGTGGAAGAAGTGGGACGTCGTATGTTAAAAACACGATATCGCTCTTATCCTGTACTGGATGATCAAAATAGAATCTATGGTTTTATTTCAAGATACCACGTCTTAAACAGACGCAGTAAACGTTTGATCCTTGTGGACCATAATGAATATTCACAATCTGTTGAAGGGATTGAAGAAGCAGAAGTACTTGAAGTTATTGACCACCATAGAATTGGTGATCTCAGTACCACAAAACCAATTCTCTTTAGAAATGAGATCATTGGATCAACCGCATCCATTATCACAAAAATCTATCGAGAATATAATGTAGAAATTCCAAGTAATATTGCGGCCTTACTACTTGGTGCTTTAATTTCTGATACTTTAAATTTAAAATCTCCAACCACAACCCCTCAAGATCATGAGCTAGCACAATATCTCTCAAATCTTGCAGGTCTTGAGATTGAAGACTTTGCGAAAGATATCTTTGAAGTTACCGCTTCACTTAAGAAAAAGAGCTACAAAGAAATCATTACACAAGACATCAAAAAATTCACCATTTCAGGACAACACGTCATGGTTTCACAAGTTGTGGTGTATGAGTTTAGTGAAGTGCGTAAGATTGTGGATGATTTCCATAAAGGCATGGATGAGTATGTTAAAGAAAACTATCTTGACTTACTTGTGGTCGTCTTTACCAGTGTTTCAGATAATGGCTCCATTATCTTAGGGGCAGGCGACTTAAAGAATGCTGTTACAGAAGCATTCCCCAATAAAGAAGGTGAGAAACTTTCATTCTTCTCAGATGT
>CAYSBB010000007.1:26750-26987 GCA_964429205.1 uncultured Erysipelothrix sp. | reverse complement strand
TTCAAATTGTTTATCTTCTGATTTAATTTGAACGGGATTTTTAAGATATTTCTTAATAAAGTGGTTGAGCCCATTAGGTAATGTTGCACTAAAAAGCATCATACGTGTTGTATCTAAAAAGCGTGATGCAATATCGTTAATATCTTCAATAAATCCATAATCAAACATCATATCCATCTCATCAATGATAAGTAGTTTTACAGTATCCAAACGTAAGATTGATAAGCCGAGTACATC